>NZ_JAQIBU010000238.1 GCF_027858935.1 Oleiagrimonas sp.
GTCTTGGATGCTCGCCAGGCCGGGTAAAGCGTGGCCAGCAGCGACATCACGAACGCAATGGTGGTCACCCAGCCTACGTCGCTCCACTGCAGCCGGCTGGGCAATTCGCTGATGTAGTAGACGTCCGGAGACAGGAACTGCACATGAAAGACATGTTCGATCCATTCGGCAATCGCCGGCAGATTGAGCGACAGCAGTACGCCGCAGAACACGCCGACAAGGATGCCGGAGATGCCCACGAACAGTCCCTGCACCATGAATACCCCCATCACCTTGCGCGGCGCGATGCCGAGGGTACGCAGGATGGCGATATCGGCCTGTTTGTCGGTGACGAGCATGACCAGCATCGAGACCAGGTTGATCACCGCGACCAGGACAATCAGGGCCAGAATCAGGAACATCACCTTCTTCTCCATGGAGATGGCCTTGAACAGGTTGGCGTTGGACTGCATCCAGGTCTGCACCCGATAAACCTGGCCCAGCTCCGCACCGAGGTGATCAGCCACCTGGCGTGCATGGAACAGGTTGTCCAGCCGCAGGCGGATGCCATTGGGGCCGTGGATGCCGTAGAGCTTTTCGGCATCACTCATGTTCATGAGCGCCAGGCCCGAGTCGTACTGCTGCATGCCCAACACGAAAATGCCGCTGACGCGGAAGCTCCGAAGCACCGGCATCGCGCCCATCGGTCCGCCGCGAAAGCGCGGCGCATAGACCGTCACCTTGTCGCCCACCTGCACCCCCAGCATCATCGCCAGCTCGTCGCCCAGCACGATGTTCCAGGATCCCGGCTGCAGCGAGTCGAGCGAACCCACGCGCATGTGCTTGTTGAAGTCCGAGACCTCAGGTTCAAGAGAGGGCTTGATGCCGCGGATCATCGCGCCACTGTTACCCGCGGCGCTGATAAAGGCTTGCTGTTCCACGTAGGGCGCGGCCCCCTTAACACGAGAGTCGGACTTGGCAATCTTCACCGCACGTGGCCAGTCCTGGATCGACTCACCGACGCCGGAGATGGTGGCCTGGGAGACCGCGCCGAGTATCCGCGCGCGCAACTGGTAATCGAAGCCATTCATGACCGAAAGTACGGTGATCAGTGCGGTAACGCTAAGTGCCAGGCCGATGATCGAGACCCCCGATATGAACGAGATGAAGTGATTTCGACGCTTGGCGCGGCTGTAGCGCAGGCCGATGAAAAGGGACAGCGGTCGGAACATGGGGGCTCGTTGCTCAGGGCGCGGTGGTGAAGTACATGGGACCGCGAAGATCCCGCAGAGTGCCCGAAAGCACGGTACAGCGGCAAGCGGACATCGCCCTCAGGTCGTGTCGGATATTGCCGACAGGCGCATGCGCAGCCGACGGCGGGTCTGCGCATCAAGGTTGTCCGGCAGCAAGGCCAACGCCTCGACATGCTGCGGCTCCCAGGCCAGGCGTAGGAAGACCGAGCTGCCGGCATGACGCGCAGAAAGCAGCCGGCCCTCGACCTCCTGGTCGTCGTCGAGCCTCAGCAGCCAGCCCCCATCGGCACGCCAGATCAAGCTGCGCACGCGCGATGTCCTGCACTTTCGGGCGCTCACAAACGCATAACCCAGCGCCAGGGCACCCAGCGCCATGGACGAGGCGACAGATAAGCCGCTGAGTGCAAGAGACATCATCGCAAGTACTGTCAGCAACCATGTCCCCCGTCGAGGCCAGCGCGAAGGGTGGTAATCAAAGCCGATGCTGGGCGCGGATCGCATGGATGATCTCCCGCCAGTCCGCCCGCGGTGCCTGGCCGCGGCCAATGGTCCAGTCCCAAAGATCCGGATCCTGCACTTCGAGCAAGGCCTCGAAGGCCTGCTTGGTCCCGTCATCGGCCTCGAGGTAACGATGTTCCAGCCACCAGCCGTAGAGGGTGTCCAGTTCCTTGGTGCCGCGCCGGCAGCGCCACCGCAAACGTGCAAGAGGCGTGTCGCTCATGGGTCGCGATCCTTGTTCGCACAATACAATGCACAGGATAGCGATACTGAGGCATTCGCGCATGCGTGTGGCGTCCACATGCCAAGGCACGTCCCATCGGAACCGGTCAACGCCAGCAGAGGGCGCCCTCGCAACAAGCATGCAAGACAACGTATTCTTGAGCACGCATGCACTCTGGCTCACGCATGCCATGTCCGAGGAAGATCATGCAACCGATACTCTGTTTTGGCGAAGCCCTGATCGACTTTCACCCCGAGGGCGATGACGGGCGCGGTTTCAGCCGCGCCTACCTGCCCTACGCAGGAGGTGGCCAGGCCAATGTCGCAGCCGCGGTGGCCATACTCGGCGGCCAGGCGCGTTTTGCCGGCATGCTGGGCACGGACCGCTTCGGTGATTTTCTGCTCGACCGCCTGCAACAGGCCGGCGTGGATACACGTCATGTGGTACGGACCGACCATGCGCCCACTGCACTTGCCTTCGTGACCCTGGATGCCGAGGGTGAACGCAGCTTCGTGTTCTACCGCCCGCCTTCGGCGGACATGCTCTTCCGCACCGAACATCTGCAGGATGCCGCGTTTGCCGAATCCGCGCTGCTGCATGTGTGCTCCTTGAGCATGAGCGAGCCGGAGCTGGCTGAAACCACCCGTGAAGCCATGCGCCGCGCACGCGATGCCAACGCCCTGGTGACATTCGACCTCAACCACCGCCCCTTGCGCTGGTCTGTCGACCATGATCCGCGCCCCGTGATGTGGACGGCGCTGGAGCTGGCCGACGTGATCAAGCTGAGCGCAGAGGAGATGGATTTTCTCGCCAGCGAAGGAGAAGCCGTGATGCTTGAGCGCCTGTGGCACGGCAACGCCCGTCTGCTGGTGGTCACCGACGGTGGTGCCCCGCTGCGCTGGTACGCACGCGACACCAGCGGCAAACTGCCTTCCTACCGCAGTAAGGTCGTCGACAGCACCGCGGCTGGCGATGCCTTCGTCGCGGGACTGGCCTTCCGGCTGGTATCACAGAGCATCCGGCCCGACGGCCTGGATGCCCTGGTCGCTGACCCGGCCCGGATGCAGGACACACTGCGCTTCGCCGCCGCATGCGGGGCCATCACCGTAACCCGGAAGGGATCGTTTTCCGCCATGCCCACAGCCGCCGAAGTCGAGGCCTTGATGGGCACCCATGCATGACGTCCAGGCTGCACGCCACGCCGGCACCCGACTTTCGTTCCGCTGACTTCCTGCGGCGACACATCGCCGACACCATGGATTTCTACCACCCCGGATGCGTGGATCCGGCCGGTGGATATTTTCAGTACTTCTGCAACGACGGAAGCATCTACAACACGGCGCATCGGCATCTGGTCAGCAGCACGCGCTTTGTATTCAACTACGCCATGGCTGCACGCCACTTCGGCAGCACCGCCTACGCCGAAGCGGCTCGTCACGGGCTCAACTACCTGCGTGAAGTCCACCGCGACAACGCCACCGGCGGCTACGTCTGGACGCTGCTTGACGGTCGAGCCGAAGACCGGACCAACCACTGCTATGGCCTGGCGTTCGTGATGCTGGCCTACGCCACGGCATACAAGGCCGGATCCGAATTCGCCGCCCAGTGGATGGATGAAACCTGGGATCTTCTGGAAACATATTTCTGGGATGCAGATGCCGGCCTCTACCGGGACGAGGCCGACGCCGACTTCCACTTTGCGCCCTATCGTGGCCAGAACGCCAACATGCACATGTGCGAGGCCATGCTGGCTGCCTACGAAGCCAGCGGGCAACGGCATTATCTGGATCGCGCACTGCTGCTCGCCGACCACATGACACGGCGGCAGGCGGCCCTGGCCAATGGTCTGGTCTGGGAACATTACGACAGCCTGTGGAACGTCGACTGGGAATACAACAGGGACAAACCCGGTCATCTGTTCCGTCCCTGGGGGTTCCAGCCCGGCCACCAGACCGAATGGGCCAAGTTGCTGCTGATCCTTGACCGACATTGTCGGCGCCCCACCGCATGTGCCGCGGCTCCAGTCACGCTATCCGGATCGCCGACAAGCGCCTGGGCGTTAAGCACGGCAACCGCCGTCGCTCCACCAGGCCCCACCTGCAATCCGACGCATCCGGGCATACCGGAGCATGTGGCCGATTCGATGACGTCGGGCCCCGGGGCTGAGAACCAGCCACCGGAATGGTTGGTATCCACCGCACGCCGCCTGTTCGATACCGCGGTGGCACTGTCATGGGACAAGGATCGAGGGGGCCTGTGCTACGCCTTCGACCGGGATGGTGTCATCTGCGACGACGACAAGTACTACTGGGTCCAGGCCGAGACCCTCGCCGCCGCGGCGCTGCTTGCCGATCGCACCGGGTTGGACGAATACTGGCTGTGGTACGAACGCATCTGGACTTTCGCCTGGCAGCATATGGTCGATCACGAGCATGGTGCCTGGTATCGCATCCTTGATCGTGACAATCACATCTACAGCAACGAGAAAAGCCCGGCAGGCAAGACCGATTACCACACCATGGGCGCCTGCTACGAAATACTCAATGTCATCGGCACCTGAGTCAAAGGGTGGAACTTGCCCGCACGCCCGGCGCATACTTGA
>NZ_JAQIBU010000301.1 GCF_027858935.1 Oleiagrimonas sp.
GCCGCGGCTGACCAGCAACACCTTCGATGGCGGGTGCGCCGCTTCCTCGCAGGCGGCGTCGACCAGGGGCTTGTACGGAATCACCTTGCCACCGCGCATGCCGGCGTCGGCACAGATCAACAGCTTGGGCTTGGCGTCGTCGATGCGCAGGGCCAGGTTGTGCGCGGCAAAACCGCCGAAGACCACCGAATGCACCGCGCCGATCCGCGCGCAGGCCAGGATCGCGTAGACAGCTTCGGCCATGTTGGGCATGTAGATGACCACCCGATCGCCCTTGCCCATGCCCAGTTCGACCAGTATGGCGGCAAAGGCGTTGACCTCCTCGAACAGCCTGCGATAGCTGACCTCCTCGGTATGGCCGGTTTCGGTGGAAACCGCCACCAGCGCCAGTTGCTCACCCCGGGCGGCTACATGACGGTCAACCGCGTTGTGGCAGAGGTTGGTCAGGCCGCCGGCAAACCATTTGCGGAACGGCGGATCGGTGTATTGAAGGATCGTGTCCGGCTCTCGATGCCAGTCGATGGCCCTGGCCTGCTCGGCCCAGAAGCCCTCCGGATCCTCGATCGAACGGCGATAGGTTTCTTCATAGCCCATGATCGCACCTCCTGCTCAGCCTACTCCTTAGCCTAGTGCAAGCTGCAGGGGGGGCGTATCGCGACGAAAGTCGAACCGGATGCACAGACGCGGACAGCAGCCCCGACGCAGCCGTCATGCCGCGCGCATCGCCAACGCCTGGCGGGGCCGGCAGGCAAGAAAAGAAAAAGGGCGGCTCCAGGCCGCCCTTTTCCGAACCAATGGGCCCTGCAGTCAGTGGGGGAACAGGGACTCGACCGCAGCGCGTTCCTCGCGCAGTTCCTTCTCGGTCGCGTCCATGCGCGAACGCGAAAAGGCATTGATGTCCAGGCCGTGGACGATCGAGTACTTGCCGTTCTTGCAGATCACCGGATAACCAAAGATCACGCCGGGCTCGATGCCGTAGGATCCATCCGAGGGCACACCCATGGAGACCCAGTCGCCTTCATCGCTGCCCAGCGCCCACGAGCGCATGTGGTCGATCGCCGCCGAAGCCGCCGAGGCTGCCGATGAGGCACCGCGGGCCTTGATGATGGCGGCGCCGCGCTGCTGCACGGTGGGAATGAAATCGCTCTCATACCAGTCCTGATCGATCAGGTCGGTCGCCGGCTTGCCCTTGACCGTGGCGTGATGGATATCCGGGTACTGGGTGGAGCTGTGGTTGCCCCAGATGATCATGCGATTGATGTCGGTCGAGTGCGCGCTGGTCTTCTCGGCCAGCTGGCTCATGGCGCGGTTGTGGTCCAGGCGCACCATGGCGGTGAAGCACTTCGGATCCAGGTCCGGCGCATTCTGCTGTGCGATCAGGGCATTGGTGTTGGCCGGATTGCCGACCACCAGCACCTTGACGTCGCGCTTGGCGTGGTCATTCAGTGCCTTGCCCTGCGGCCCGAAGATCTTGCCGTTGGCCTCCAGCAGGTCCTTGCGCTCCATGCCGGCGCCGCGCGGGCGGGCGCCGACCAGCAGTGCGTAATCGGCCTCCTTGAACGCGACGTTGGCATCATCCGTGGCGTTGACGTCGTGCAGCAGCGGGAAGGCGCAGTCCTTGAGCTCCATCACCACGCCCTTGAGCGCGTCCAGCGCCGGGGTGATCTCGAGCAGATTGAGAATGACCGGTTGATCCTTGCCCAGCATGTCGCCGGCAGCAATGCGGAACAGCAGCGCGTAGCCAATCTGGCCAGCTGCGCCGGTTACGGCAACTCGTACAGGTGCTTTCATGAATCAGTCTCCGGTTTTCTAGGTTGAATCGGTCCTGGCGTCGTGCGTATCGATCCGCGGGTGGAGCTGGCGGGGTCCATACCCGTCCACGTGGCGTGTGCCGACCAGGGTGATGGGGATACCGTGTCCATCGAGCTGCGGGTGGGCCTGGCGAACATCGACATGGTTCTCGACGTCATGCACGACACAGGACAAGTACCAGCGCGTGAAGTCCTTTCTGAAAAGTTGAGCACGTTCACCTGCGCTTCGACGGCAACACCAAGGCCTGCCTGACGACATGCTTTGGCGCGGCTGCAGCCCGCCCGGAAAGCGACTGGCAATCCGCCAGCTGGGTGACGATCCAGCCGCCGGAGCACGTATGGCTGCAACCGCCTGCCTCACGTCAATTCAGCGAAGAAGTCCTGGATCCGCTGCATGCCTGGTTCCAGCTGATCCGCGGGACAGGTATAGGAAATACGCAGACCGCGCGGTTCGCCG
>NZ_JAQIBU010000319.1 GCF_027858935.1 Oleiagrimonas sp.
CTGGAAGTGGCCATGGCCATGGCCGGCGAGCCGCTGTACACCAAGATGCCGGAAATCTGGGGCGTGAAACTGACCGGCGAGCTGCCGGACTGGGTCTCGGCCAAGGATGTGATCCTGGAGATGCTGCGCCGTCACGACGTGGACGGTGGCGTGGGACGGATCATCGAATACTACGGTCCGGGCCTGAAACACCTTTCAGCCATGGACCGCCACGTGATCGCCAACATGGGCGCCGAGCTGGGCGCCACCACCACGGTATTCCCGTCCGACGATGCCGTGCGTCGGTTCCTGATCGCGCACGGGCGCGGCGACGACTGGATCGAGCTGGTGGCCGACGAAGGCGCCGAATACGACGTGCACGAGACCATCGACCTGTCCAACCTGCAGCCGCTGATCGCCAAGCCGTCCAGCCCCGGCAACGTGGTGCCGGTGGCCGAACTGGCCGGTGAACCGCTGTATCAGGCCTACATCGGCTCTTCCGCCAATCCTGGCTATCGCGACTATGCCATGGCCGCGGCGATAGTCGATGGCCGCACGGTCAGTGGCCAGGTTTCGTTCGACATCAACCCCAGCTCGCGCGGCATCCTCGCCACGCTGATGCGTGACGGTCATCTGATCCACCTGATCGAGGCCGGCGCTCGCCTGCACCAGGCCGGCTGCAACGGCTGCATCGGCATGGGCCAGGCCCCGGCCAGCGGCCGCAACAGCCTGCGCACCACCCCGCGCAACTTCCCCGGTCGTTCCGGCACGCGTGAGGACGCGGTGTTCCTGTGCAGTCCGGAAACCGCCACCGCCTCGGCACTGAAGGGCGTGATCAGCGACCCGCGCACGCTGGACATGGCCTACCCCGAAATCCACGACAGCGAACACCCGGTCGTGGACACCCGCAACCTGGCCGCGCCGCCGCCGTTGGCCGAGGCGCGCAACATCGAGCTGGTCAAGGGCCCCAATATCGCCTCCCTGCCGATGTTCGACCCGCTGCCCGATGCGCTCGAGCTGCCGGTGCTGCTGAAGGTCGGCGATGACATCTCCACCGACGAGATCATGCCCGCCGGCGCGCGCGTGCTGCCGTTCCGCAGCAACATCCCGAAGATCGCCGAGTTCGTCTACGAGCAGGTCGACGACAGCTACGCCCCACGCGCGAAGAAACAGGGCGACCACGCCATCGTCGGCGGCGAAAACTACGGCCAGGGCTCCTCGCGCGAGCATGCCGCGCTGGCGCCGCGCCACCTGGGCCTGCGCGCCGTGGTGGCCAAGGACTATGCGCGCATCCACTGGCAGAACCTGGTCAATTTCGGCGTGCTGCCGCTGACTTTTGCCGACCCGGCCGACTACGAAAGGCTCGAAAAGGGTGACGTGCTGACGCTGCACCATCTGCACGATGTCCTGGGCAAGGGCAACACGCTGGAAGCCTCGATCAAGGGCAAGGGGACGCTGAAACTCAAGCATCAGTTGTCGCCACGCCAGATCGATGTACTGCTGGACGGTGGCCTGATCAACTGGATGCGCCAGCGCACTGCGGCCTGATCGACACTACGAGGCCGAATGCCCCACCTATGCACGCTGCCCCTTGCAAAATCGATCCCCCGGGTCTCACGTCGATCCTCCAGCAGCCGCTGTGAGACCCGCGCGGGCCGCGCAATTCCTGGCTTGCAGAGCGCATCCGTACGGCATCCCGTACACCTCGACACACGAGTCAACGGTTCAGGGCATTGATGTAAACGTTTACAACGTTCACTATTGCGTTCGCAGCGTGCTATCCCGCCCGCCTCCGAACTGATCTCCCAGGGAGAACACCCATGAACCGCATTCACCTCCTGCGCCAAGCCGGCTTGCTACTGTGCGTCCTGATGCTGGGCGTTGCCGCCTCAACAGCATCGGCAGCGCCCGCTGCGCCCGCAGTCCGCGTGCACGTCAATGCCCGCGCGCAAGGCACCGCTTTTCCGCATTTCTGGGAGCAGATGTTCGGCTCAGGGCGCGCCGTACTGGCGCTGCGCGACGACTATCGCAAGGATCTGGTGCACGTGAAACAGGCCACCGGATTCAGTTACGTGCGTCCGCACGGCATCCTTGATCGCGAGGTCGGCCTGTTCCACCTCAAGGACGGCAAGCCGGTCTACAACTTCTCGTATGTCGACCAGATCTACGACGGACTGCTGGCGCGAGGGGTGAAGCCGTTCGTGGAGCTGAGCTTCATGCCGCCGGACCTGGCCTCCGACCCCAAGGCCATCCACAGTTTCTGGTATCACCAGAACGTCTCGCCGCCAAAGAGCTACGCGCTGTGGGACGGCATGATCAAGGCCTTCGCCCGACACCTGATCCAGCGCTACGGCATCGACGAGGTGTCGAGCTGGTATTTCGAGGTCTGGAACGAACCGAACATCGACTTCTGGCGCGGCAAGCCCGCGCAGTCGACCTACTTCACGCTGTATGACCACACCGCGCGCGCGCTCAAGGCGGTCAGCCCGCGCCTTCGCGTGGGTGGCCCGGCCACCGCACAGGCGGCCTGGGTCCCGGCCTTCCTTGAGCATGCGAAGAAGGATCACGTGCCGGTCGATTTCGTCAGCACCCACGTCTACGGCGACGACACCGCCAAGAATGTGTTTCACACCGACGAGGACATCCCGCGCCGCGACATGGTCTGCCGCGCGGTGGGCAAGGTGCACAAGCAGATTCTGGCCTCGCCCTACCCGCACATGCCGCTGATCATGAGCGAGTACAACGCCTCCTACGCCAACCTGCCCAACGTCACCGACAGCGTGTTCATGGGCCCGTGGCTGGCCAACACCATCCGCGAATGCGCCGGCAAGATCCAGATCATGAGCTACTGGTCGTTCTCGGACGTGTTCGAGGAACAAGGCGTGGTCAAGACGCCGTTCTACGGAGGCTTCGGCCTGATCGCCGAGGATCGCATCGACAAACCGGTGTTCAACGCCTTCGCCATGCTGCACAGGCTCGGCCATGTGCGGCTTCCGGTGAAAGGCGACGATGTCCTGGCCACGCGCACCAAGGACGGCCATGTGGTGCTGGCGCTGTGGAACTACGCGCCGCCCGTGGGCAAGACCGCTGACTACACGCCTGGGAAACCGCAGGGATCCACACGGCACTTCTCGGTCGACGTCACCCATCTGGGCAACGCCACCCGGGCCACTGTATGGCGTCTGGACCGCGACCACGGCAACGTGATCAAGACTTTCAACGCGATGGGCCGCCCGGCCTTCCCCAGCCGCCAGCAGATCAGGGAATTGCGCGCAGCCGGACGCATGGCCCCGCCTGAGATCGTGCAGGTCAAGGATGGCCGCTTCGGCCTCGACATCCCGCCGCAGGGCCTGGTGGTCATGGAATTGCGCTGATCATAGACGACCCCGCCAAGCTACGTGCCGCTTGCAAAGCGACCCGGCGGACGGCCTTTGCATGCCGCACCGCATGACGATCTCCCCCAGCGGGGAGATCGTCGGGATCAGCCCCGTCCAGGCCCGCCCGGCCACTGGCAAGGCCCTTGGCCGACGATCCATGGATCCATCATCTGCGCACGCCACGTGTTCGGAGGCAAACGCCGGCGACTGATCCCTTCAACGGTCACCGGCGTCATCGCGAATGACGCGCCCCGACCAGGCCTTGGCTTCGGCGCTCATGGCGAAGAGATAGGGCCCCGTCACCTGATCCGGCAGCGGGTGGGCGCCCGGCTTCTCGCCGGGATAGTTTTGCCGCCGTCCCGTCGTCATTACCGGACCCGGATCGATGCCGATGACGCGCACCGGATGCGACGTGTCTGGTGCGTATTCCCGGGCAAGGACCTGCATCAGGGCCTCCTGCCCGGCCTTGGCCATGGCGAAACCGTTCCAGTAGGCCTTGGCACATGCGTGCAGCGAGAACACGACGACCGGATCGGTGGATTTGCGCAGCAAGGGCATCAGCCATTGCGTAAGGAAGAAAGGGGCGGCGAGATTGACATTCATCACTTTGGCCCAGGTCTTCGGCGCGTAGTGCTCAAACGGCGTGAGCTCGCCCGCCCAGGCCGCGTTGTTCAGCAATCCGTCCAGCAAGCCGAAACGACGCTCCACCTCGGTCGCTATGTCCCGCAGGTGAGCCAGGGTCATGCTGGAGAAATCCACTGGACACAAGACGGGCTCGGGCCAGCCCGATTCGACGAATTGCTTGTACGCTTCCTCGAGTCCCGACCGATGCCAGTCCAGCAAGATCGTCTGGGCACCATGGCGAGCATAGGCCGCAGCCACCGACCTGCCGATGCCATCGGCAGCGCCGGTGACCAGGACCACACGATCCGCCAGGAACCCCGGCTCGGGGGTAAAAGCGAGCAGCTGGTGCAGGGAGGGTGCCTGGGCACCCGGAATCTTTTGCGTGTTCATGCCCGGGACGACCTTGGAGACTACCTTATCTTTCAAATAACGCGCCCGCTGGCGTACAGGATCATCCCCTTCGCCACGCGGTACGCGTACCAGGCCCAGACCGGCAGCAACAACAGCACGCCGAAACCGAACGGGATGCTGAATCCGGCCAGTATCGACCATAGGAGGTACACAAACGTGGTGCGCAGCCGCCATTGGCGATGGCTCTGCAGGAACGGATCCGACCACTGCGCGGCGTCATCGCGCGTATCCTGATAAACCTCGTACCAGATGGCGAACACATACAGGAAGATGCCGGCGGCCATGGCCGCATAGGCGCGCCACGAAACCCGCCTGGCCGCCGACGCGTCGTGTTTGCCCAATGCTAGTTGTCCCACCGTGGATGCGATCATTTCACGGACCTCCACCAGCGTTCCTTGCTCGTGATGACCCGGCCCCAATAGATGCGATATATCAGGTACGTCAACAGGGAAAGCAAGACGAACAAGCCCAGGAACCATGGCCCCAGGCGCTCTCGCTCCTGCTGGTGCGGATGCGCCACGGCATAAAGGAAGTTCACGATATCCCGCGCCGTGCGGTCGAATTGCGCCTGTGTCATGCTGCCTTGGCTCAAGGGCTTGACTCCGATCGCCACCTCGGCCGGGCTTCCGTAACGCAACCCCTTGACCATCACCGGCTTCTGCAGGCCCTGGTAGGGCGCGAACACGTCCGGCATGGACGTGTTATGGAATACCGCGTTGTTCACGCCGGACGGCCTGCTCGGGTCCACGTAATAGGACGTCAGGTACGTATACAGCCAAGCCGGCGAGTGACGTCGGGCGATATCCGTCAGATCCGGTGGGGTGGTGCCGACGAACGCATGGATGATGGCGGGCGGCATGTTGGACGTGATGAGGTCGTGAAAGTGCCTGCCGTTGGTGCCGATGTCATGCATGAACTCGGACTTTTTCATCCCGAGCATCTGCGACAACGAACTGTAGCGGACGGCTTGCAGCGAATGGCAAGCCGTGCAGACATGCAGCGTGTACAACGCACCATTTCTCAACGCGGGCTTGTTGTTGAGGTCGATCTTGATCTGCTTCAGGGGTGCCTGAGTCGTTTTCAGTGAAGCGCTCGCACGTGGGCAAAAGACGCCCAGCAAACCCGTGGCCAAAACAAGCAACAGCAGTCTGCTTCCACGAATTGATATTAGATGTTTCATCACTTGCTCCGCCAGGATTTTCTGATTCCGCTTGTTCTCGTGAGAACGTCCAGTCCAGCATTTCCAACGCGACATGCTGTCAGTGGAAAATACCTCCAGCCGTGACCCGTTCCGGCACTGTCCTCGCGTCGCGAGCGAGCGAAGGAAAGACCACGGAAAGACCGAATATGAGAAGCATGTACGCTGCGGGAATCCAGTCTGTCTGCAGCATCAGGTGCCAGCCGTGGGCGTGAATCGAATACATCCAAACATCGATGAGCCAGACCACCAGTTCTGCCGCCACGAACCAGACCACTTTGGTCAGCAACGTGCGTTCGCGGTTGAAGAAGGGAAGCAGCAGGAACGTGGCATAGAACACTTCGGTGATATGCAGTCCGTAGACCATGTCGTGCTGGGTCGCTGAGCCATGTGCAATAAGACCCAGCCAGATGAATGATGCAGGCAGCATCAGGATATTTATCTTGTACAGCACCGATCGATATCGAATGGAGCGGATCGGGTTTCGGTCAAGCAGCGGCAGGCATGCCAGAAGTGCAAACGAACCGGCGAAAGCCATGATGCCGTACATCTTGTTAGGTATTCCGCGCAACATCGCGTAGAAGGGCAGGAAAAACCACAGGGGGTGAATGTCGCTTGGGGTATGCAAGATGTTCGCCGGCGTGTAATTGAGCTTGTCCAGCAACAGGCCCCAACCACTGGGTTTGTAGAAAACGAACCAGAAAAAGATCACGAAGAACACGCTGACGCCAAAAAGGTCCTTCACGGTGTAGTACGGATGGAAGGGAATGCCGTCCCGGGGCCAATCGGTCTCATTGACGTTTTCGTGTATCTCGATGCCGTCGGGGTTGTTCGATCCAACCTGGTGCAACGCGATCATGTGCACCAGAACCAGCGCCAGCAACAACAGCGGCATCAGGAACACGTGGAAAACGAAGAAACGATTGAGTGTCGGCGCACCAATCACGAACGAACCGCGCAGCCATTCGGCTATCGGCTTTCCGATCCCGGGTATGGCCGTGGCGAAATTAGTCACCACCGCCGACCCCCAGTAGGACATCTGCCCCCACGGGAGCAGGTACCCGAGGAATGCCTCGGCCGCCAGGACCAGATAGATGAAGATGCCGACCAGCCACAACAGTTCACGGGGTTTTTTGTAGGAGCCGTACATGATGGCGCGGTACATGTGCAGGTACACCAGCATGAAGAATGCCGAGGCTCCCACGATGTGCATGCTGCGTATCAGCCATCCCCAATGCGAGTCTCGTTCGATGCCACGCAGGACGGACCAGTACGCCAGGTGCGGATTGGGCTGGTAATGAATAGCCAGGAACAGGCCCGTCGCCAGTTGTAAGACCAGCACCAGCAGCGCCAACGAACCGAAGAAGTACCAGAGGTTGAAATTCTTTGGCGCGGGGTAACGCGTCAGCTGGGTCCGCCAGAACGAGGAGATGGGCAGGCGCTCGTCGAACCAGTCGAATATGCCGACCAGCAGTTTTTTTTTGTCGTCGTTCATGACGTCTCTGACCCCTTGATACATATGGCGGGAGAATGCAACCGGGCGAAGGTTTTCTCACTGTGGTCCGGCTTGACGATGGATTCACTCATGGCTCGACGATGCGGGTGCAGGAGCGCTCTTGCTCGTGCCCGCATCCCTCCCGGCATGCCTGGCGTGCAAGGCACGGGTGTATTTAACGAAGTCTTTCGGGCCGATACCGAGCGTGGTGTCAGGATTCAACTCCTCCACATACGCAGCCACCGCGGACATTTGCTTGGACGTCAATTTCCTGGCGATGACGTACATGACGTGCCCGGTGCTGTTTTTGCGCTTTCCTCTGGCAAACTTCTGCAACTGGGCAACGATGTAGGCCGCGTGCTGTCCGGCCAGGCTTGGCACGGCCATGGGGCCATTGCCCTCGCCGGCCAGGCCATGGCAAGCGGCACACGCAGGAATCCGGTCCGCATGTTCGCCGCGTGTAAAGAGGGCCTTGCCCAGAAGATGTTGGGCGTCGCTGGACGTCCCAGCATGACTGGATGCTGCCCACATCGGCTTCATTAGATGAAAATAGGCAGCAATGTCATCAAGGTTCCGATCCCCAGATGACGCGGGGATGGTCATGGCCATGCCGCTCATGATGCTGGACACACGCTTGCCATCCTTGAAATCCTGCAACTGTTTGAGGATGTAACCGTATTTCTGTCCGGCGAGATTCGGGTAGGACGGCGTGGTGGCGATGCCGTTGCCTCCATGACAGGCCGTGCACACCGTCACCAGATTCTTGCCTTGTGCGGCGGCGCCGGCAGGCGGCTGGCCATGGCTCTTTCCGTTGGCATGCACAGGCACAATGACAAGGATGGCGACCAGGCATGTGGCCAAAAATGATTTCATCGTGGTTCACCCATTGGTATTCCGACATCGACGGCGTGGCGTCAGCCATTCACCAGATAAGCGGGGTCCAGCCCTTGTCCTTCCCGTTCGTATCCATCTCTCCAATCCGGGCGACCGAATCAGATTTCCAGTAATAGGGCGGGATAGGTATGTTCAACGGCGCCGGCGATCCTTCGACGACGCGCGCGGAAAAGTCGTACATCGAGCCATGGCAGGGACAATGAAATCCGCCAGGCCACCACGCTGTGACCGTATGTGGCGATGGCCGATAGGCAGGGATGCACTGCATGTGCGTGCAAAGCGCCACGGCGATGAAATATTCGGGCCGCAAGGCGCGGTAATTGCCGTTGATGAATGCCGGGGACGGTTGCTGGCCCTGTTCGCTACGGGGGTCCTTCAACCGCCCCAGCAGTGACTTTTTGGAAAGCGTCTTCAGCATCCAGTCCTGGCGCCGGAGGATCCAGACGGGCTTCTTCTTCCACTCGACCATGATCAATTGACCGGGCTCCATCCGGCTTACGTCCACATCGATCGGGGCCCCCAGCGCCTGGACGTCCTTGCCCGGATTCATGTTGTCGATCAAAGCGTCCGCGAACAGGCCGATGGCGCCGGCCCCAAGCACACTGGCTGTCGAAATCAGGAATTTCCTTCGTGCGCCATCGGTTTCGGGCTCGGGACGGATGGAATCCATCCTGATGGCACCCGACTGCAGCGACTCTTCTCTGCTTTTCATGGTTCTACCTACTTGTCATTCAACGTGCCGTAACCGGCGCCACACCTTTCCTCACCCTCGCCATCGGTTGCCTTCATGTGCTCAAGACAGCCAACGCGGTTCGCCCATGGCACAGGTGGTGCGACGAAAACGCAAAACCTCCGGAAACTCATGCGCAACCCCATGCCAGGGATCCTCCAGACCCCGTTCCATTCATCGATCATCCTGGGGTGAAGACATTCGCGTACAGGTCTTGCTCGTCTGCAACTCACGCGCCTACTTGAAGAGCATCAACCATGCTTGACTACAACTTTTTATTTATAGCTAAAAATATAGGAATCCGTATTGAGGCAGATCAATTCCAGAAAATCTTGCGTCGGTCGCACCACCCTTCCCCGCGCAAGAACGTACGCGTGCGTGCACGCAGGCGACTGCCAGCTGCGGAATGTAGGTCGTGTGCCAGGACAAGGGGGCGCCACGGACCGGCCACGAGTGGCCTGGGGCTTGCGGGATCACCGCGCACAATGCTGCAGCGATCCGACGCTCGGCGGTCCGGACGGATCGCTCAGCGCTTTTTGGAAGGCGAGCCGTACGTCGCGCGGATCACGCACAGGTACTCTCTGACCAGCATCAGGTCCATGCGCGCACGGCACTGGTCCAGCCCCGTGAGTGGCCCTTCGATCGGCCGCAGGACATAGTTGCCGTCCTGGACGGTGATCTGGTTGCCGTAGATCTGCTTCTTGTGCTGCGCCAGTCGCACGCGGTCCGTGAACATGGCGAAATCCTGGCGCAGGAACGGCTAGGTGTGTAAACCCAGCACGTTGTTCAGTGCCAGGGGAATGCGAGTGATCGGTGGGCGGTAGCCGAGGCTGGCATGGAGGCGATGCCAGTTGTACTCATGCAGCCAGTGATTGAGGTGTGCGGCGCGCTGGGCCGAAGTGGCGTAGCTGCGTGCGTAGGCCCACTCGCGCAGAGCTGTCTGGATGAATCGCTCGGCTTTGCCATTGGTGCGCGGGGTATAAGGCCGGGTGCGCTTGTGCGTGATGCCAAGACGGCGTAGCAAGCGCTTGAACAGGCCTGAGCGGTAGCACGATCCGTTGTCGGTGAGGATGCGGGTAAAGCGTACGCCCAGATGGCGGTAATAGCGCAGCGCCTTGAGTAGCGCCTTGCAGGCACTGACGGCCTGTTCGTTAGGCTCGATGCTGCTGAAAGCCACCCGCGAATGGTCGTCGATGGCGACATGCACGTACTCCCATCCGATGCCGCGCGATTCTTTGCTGGGGATGCCTGTGACGCGATGGCCGGGCTCGCGGAACCGAGCCAGCTTCTTGATATCCAGGTGCAGCAAGTCGCCAGGCGCATCGTGTTCGTAGCGCTGAATGGGCGCGGCCGGCTCCAGCGCCGTCAGCCGATTGAGGCCCGCCGATCTCAGTATGCGACCTACGGTGCTCGGTGCCAGCCCCACCGTAGCGGCAATGGTTTGATAGGTCTGGCGGGCACGGCGCTTCTCGATAGCCTGGACGATTTTGGTTGCGCCAGTGGCATGGGGACATGTATGCGGCCGCGAGGAGCGGTTCGCCAACCCACGCGCGCCTTCCTCCCGAAACCGTCGTAGCCATTTGTAGGCCGTAGGCACGCTGACGCCCGAGGCATGCGCTGCCTCCTCGACGCGCAGGCCATGCTCCGTGATACGCCTGACAAGAAGGTCTCGACTAAAGGGTGTCAAACGGGCACCTTTATGCATGTTCATCCGGGGCTCCTGAAGGGTTAGATGGTTCGCACCTCCAGTCTTTCGGGTTTGCCTCGGATGAACAACTTACTGAGAGATCACAGCTAAGGACGCCAGCCACGGCTTTAGCTGCGCCAGCACTTCGGCCTGAAAGGCCGGATCACGGGCGG
This sequence comes from Oleiagrimonas sp., assembly GCF_027858935.1. Taxonomy (GTDB): domain Bacteria; phylum Pseudomonadota; class Gammaproteobacteria; order Xanthomonadales; family Rhodanobacteraceae; genus Oleiagrimonas. Next base: position 10,569 of record NZ_JAQIBU010000319.1, read on the forward strand.
CGTGCTGGGTCAGCAGCCAGGCAGCATCGATGCCGTTCACGCCGACGCGCTCGAGCGTCGGAAAACCATGCGCGGCCACCTGCCGCTTGAGCCAGACCAGGTTGGCCTTGTCGACCCTTGTCGACCTCAAGCAGGTGACGGAAATCGGCTGGTGTCGGCTTCACGGATGTCGTCATGGCCTTTCGGCGTGCCGCCTGATCCGCCTTCGCGCGTTTGACGAGCGCTCTGGCCAGCGTCATGTCGGTGAGCTTTTGTGCGGCCAGTGGTTTCACCTCGGCCAGCAAGCGCTGATGGTAATCGTGGATCCACTTTTGCGTGGCGGGACAGACCGCCCCGTGCAGGCTTTTGCAATCCGCCCGCCCGGGAACACAGGGGCAAGCCCAGTGCCATGAGCCCTGCTGCGACTATGCATAGATGCGTGATGCGCATCTGTCCAATCCCTTGTTGAAGTCAGGCCCAGGGTAACGCGCGCGTCGCGTGTCTTCTGGGCCCGCACTCACTTCTTCTTTTTTGGTATGTACAGGTCGGTGATCGTGCCTTCGAAAACCTCGGCTGCCATGCCCACCGACTCGCTCAGGGTCGGATGCGGATGGATGGTCAGGCCGATGTCTGCGGCCTCGCATCCCATCTCGATCGCCAACGCCAGTTCGCTGATGAGATCACCCGCATGCACGCCGACGATACCGGCACCGATGATGCGGTTGGTATCCTTGTCGAAGATCAGCTTGGTGAAGCCCTCGGTACGGTCGATACCGATGGCACGGCCCGAAGCCGCCCACGGAAACTTGCCTACACCCACATCAAGGCTTTTCTCCTTGGCCTCGCGCTCGGTTACGCCAACCCAGGCAACCTCCGGATCGGTGTAGGCCACCGACGGGATCACACGCGCGTCGAACTGGCTCTTCATGCCGGCGCAGACTTCGGCTGCGACCTTGCCTTCGTGGCTGGCCTTGTGCGCCAACATCGGTTGACCGACCAGATCACCGATGGCGAAGATGTGCTCGACGTTGGTGCGCATCTGCCGGTCAACCGCGATGAAGCCCTTGTCGCTGACCTCGACCCCGGCCTTGTCGGCGCCGATGCGCCCTCCGTTGGGGCTGCGCCCGATCGACACCAGCACACGGTCGAAGATCGCACCATCGGGCTGGTCATCACCCTCGAAGCCTACTTTGATGCCGTTCTTCTGCGCCTTGGCCTCGACCACCTTGGTCTTCAGATGGATGCCCTTGTAGCGCTTGGCGATGCGCTGGGCCAGCGGCTTGACCAGGTCCTTGTCGGCACCGGGCATCAGCTGGTCCATGAGTTCGACGACCGTGACTTCGCTGCCCAGCGCGGCGTACACGGTCGCCATTTCCAGACCGATGATGCCGCCGCCGACCACCAGCAGTTTCTTCGGGAGGTCCTTCAGTTCCAGCGCACGTGTGGAATCCATGATGCGCGCGTCATCCCACGGGAACATCGACAGCTTCACGGGCTGACTGCCCGCAGCGATGATGGCCTTCTCGAACCGGATGAGGGTGCTGCCGTCCTCGCCCTCGACCTCCAGCTCATGCGGTGAGAGGAAGCTACCGCTGCCCTGCACCACACGCACCTTGCGCTGTTTGGCCATGGACTTCAGCCCACCGGTGAGCTTGCCCACCGCCTTGTCCTTGAAGTCGCGCAATTTGTCCAGGTCGATCTTCGGGTCGCCAAAGGTGATCCCGTGCGCCTGGGATGCGGCGGCCTCGTCGATCACTTCCGCAGCGTGCAACAGCGCCTTGGAGGGGATGCAGCCGACATTGAGGCATACGCCACCGAGGCTGGCATAGCGCTCGACCAGCACGGTGTCCTGGTCCATGTCGGCCGCGCGGAAGGCTGCGGTGTAGCCGCCGGGACCTGACCCCAGCACCAGCACCTGGCACTCGATGTCGGCCTTGCGGCCGGTTTCCGAGGCATTGGCAGCCGAAGCAGGCGCTGGCGCGGGCTGAGGCGCCGGGGCCTGTTTCGCAGCTCCGGCATCACTCTTGCCGGGCTCTTTGGTCTGTTTGGCCGCGGGCTCAGGCGCTGCGGAATCGTCATCGCTGCCGTCGTCGGAGTCACTTTCCCCGGCATCATCGGGTTCGAGCAGGATCATGACGCTTCCCTCGGAAACCTCATCGCCCTCGGACACCTTGACCTCCCTCACGGTGCCGCTGGCAGAAGACGGCACTTCCATGGTGGCCTTGTCCGATTCCAGCGTGATCAGTCCCTGCTCTTTTTCAACCTTGTCGCCAGGAGAGACCAGTACCTCGATGACGGGCACATGGTCGAAGTCGCCCATGTCGGGCACTTTTATCTCGATGGTCTTGGCCATACCTTGCTTCCTTCAGGTTCTTGACGAGCCGTCGTCGACGGCCGGTGAATCAGTGTCCGACGCCTTCGCCTCCGCGATCTCGCGCTCGATGTCGCGCACAGCGTCGTTGTCGTGCAAGCGTCCGACATCGGACGCAGACTTGTCGCCGGAAGGTGTATCGGCCTGTCCGCTGGTCCGGCGCCAGCTGCGCACGTGCAAGTCGCGCTGCGGGAAGGGGATCTCGATACCGTAGCTTTCCAGCGACGTGTGCAGTGCCCAGTAATAGGCGGCTGATACCGCGCCGGGACGGCGGGTGGCTTCGGCGTTCAGCCAAACCACGAGCTGGAAGTCCAGCGATGAATCGCCAAACCCTGTCAACCAGACCTGGGGGGCACGTGCACCTTCGTTGGTCAACGTGAAGGGCACCTCAGCGGCAGCCTCCAGAGCAGCCTTTTTCACCAGATCCTTGTCCGTGCCGTAGGCCACGCCGAACGGAATCTTGGTTCGCCGCGAAACCTCGCGCAGGGTCCAGTTGACCACTCGGCCGTTCACGAATTCCGAGTTCGGCACCAGGATGTCGATATTGTCGTTGGTGCTGATGCGGGTGGCGCGAATGTAGATGTCGCGCACGTTGCCATGTACACCCGATGCCAGCTCGACGAAGTCGCCGACCTTCAGGCTGCGCTCGAACAGCAGGATCAGGCCGGATACGAAATTGTTGAAGATAGCCTGCAGGCCAAAGCCCAGACCCACGCCAAGGGCACCGGCAAACACCGTCATCTTGGACATCGGTACGCCGGCAATATTCAGCGCCCAGAGCCCGCCTATGGCCATCAGCAGGTAGTGGATCAGCCGTTCGATCGTGTAGATCGAGGACTGGTTGATACTGCCGTGGACACGGCTGTACCGGCTCAGCAGGGACTTGATGACCGCCGATCCGATCATGAACAGCAGCAGCAGCAGGGCCGCACCCAGGATCGAGCCCAGGGTGACCTTCACGCCACCGAGCTTGATACCCATGTTCAGCCACTCGACAATCTGGTCCAGCCCGTGGTTGACCGCTTTGGGAGCGCCCGGAATGGTTCCGGGATTCGCCAGCATATGCGTGGCCAGATCTGTGATCACAGCAACAACCGGCGGATATCACCCAGCACACGCGCAAGATAGGCGGTGAAACGCGCGGCATCAGCCCCATCCACGACGCGATGGTCGTAGGACAGCGACAACGGCAACATCAGGCGCGGCTGGAACGACTCGCCGTCCCACACCGGCTGCATGGAGGAACGCGACACGCCCAGGATGGCCACCTCCGGCGCGTTCACGATCGGCGTGAATGCCGTACCGCCGATGCCGCCCAGCGAGGAGATCGAGATGCAACCCCCGGACATCTGCGCCGGCCCCAGTTTCTTTTCACGCGCCTTGCCCGACAGCTCGCCCAACTCGCGCGCCAGCTCCAGCAGGCCCTTCTTTTCGCAATCACGCAACACCGGCACCACCAGCCCGTCCGGCGTGTCCACGGCGATACCGATGTGGAAATATTTCTTCAGGATCAGCTTCTCGCCGGACGCATCCAGTGAGGCGTTGAACTGTGGGAATTGCTTGAGCGCAGCCACCATGGCCTTGATCAGGAACACCAGCGGCGTGACCTTGAGGTCGTCGTTCTCGCGGCCCAGCTTCTTGCGGAAGGCCTCCATCTCGGTGATGTCGGCCTGGTCGTGCTGGGTCACGTGCGGAATCATGGCCCAGTTGCGCGCCAGGTTGGCGCCGGAAATCTTCTTGATGCGCGAGAGCTGCTTTTCCTCGATCTCTCCGAACTTGGCGAAGTCGACCTTCGGCCACGGCAACAGATCGAGACCGCTGCCGCCACCGCTGGAACCGCCGCTGGGCCGCGCACCGGAGGCCAATGCATGCTTGACCCAGTCCTGCACGTCCTCACGCACGATCCGGCCCTTGCGGCCGCTGCCCTTGACCTGATGCAGGTCCACGCCCAGCTCGCGCGCAAAGGCGCGCACCGCCGGACTGGCGTACGGAGCATCTCCCGGCATCACCACGTTGGCATCGAAGGGCACCGGCGGCGTGCGCTTTTCTCCCGCGTCGGTCTCGCGCTCGCTGGATGCGTCACCGGCGCCGTCCCCGGACGCCTGCGCAGCGGAATCGTCGCCCTGGCGCCGGTCGGCAGCCGGCGCGGATGATTTCGATCCGGTGTCGTTTCCGGTGCCCGCCTGGGTATCAGCCGGTTTCTTGCCCGAAGCCTTCTCCGGAGCCTTCTCCGCCTCCGACTCTGCATCGTCGTCGGAGGCTTCACCGCTCCCGCTCTCGTCCGGCTCGTAGGTCGCGATTACGGTCCCCTCGGCCACCTCGTCGCCCTCGCTGACCTTGACCTCCTTGATGGTTCCGGGGCCTGGCGAGGGGACCTCCATGGTGGCCTTGTCCGATTCCAGCGTGATCAACCCCTGGTCCTTTTGAACCGAGTCACCCGGCTGGACCAGCACCTCAATGACGGGGACGCCATCGAAGTCACCGATATCCGGGACGCGTATTTCCTTGACTTGGGCCATGGATCCTCCTGACGGGGTTGTACGGAACCGGCGACAATGCCGGCAAACATGGGGGGAACGTCCATGATAAGACGAATTGCCGCGCTTGTTTCACATCCGCACATTTTCGCTGCCCGATTTTGCTGTTTTGGGCCCTGATCGGGATCGTACGGAAGAGCCTGCGCGAGCGGCTACGGCTAGGCAGGCGGACGGTTGGTAATCTCGCGCTGCGGAAACGGAATCGTGATGCCCTCTGCGTCGAAGCGTTCCTTGACCGCACGCACAAACTCGGTCTGCACCGCCCAGAAATCAGAGGACGTCGCCCAACCGCGGATCAACAGATTGACACTGGAATCGCCCAACTCGGTCGTCCAGACACCCGGCGCGGGGTCCTCTAGGATCCGCTTGTCCACCTTGAACAAGTCCCGCACTGCATCCATGGCCTTGCCGATATCGTCGTGATAGCCGATCCCGACCTTGACCTCGAAGCGGCGTGTGCCGCGCGAATTGAAGTTGATGACCGTGTTGCTACCGACCTTGGCATTGGGAATCACCACGTCGCGTCCGTCAGAGGCGATCAACCAGGTCTGCATCAGGTCGATGCGGTCGACCGTGCCGAGTTGGGAGGCCACCTCGACGAAGTCACCAACACGGAACGGTCGGAAAATGATCAACAGCACGCCCCATGCGAGGTTGGACAGCGAACCTTGCAGCGACAAACCGATGGCCAGTCCGGCGGCGCCCAGCGCAGCCAAGAACGATGCCGATGGAATGCCTGCCTGGGTCAGCGCGGCGACCACCACCATGGTGACGATGATTCCGTACATCACATTGCGCAGGAAACGCACGAGGGTATCGTCCACCCTTGCCCGCTGCATGGCGAGGCGTCCCAGGTTGGCCACTCGTGCGGCTACCCACAGGCCGACGATCAGGACCAGCAGCGCGACAAGCACCTTCACGCCATAGGCCTTCAGCTCCGCCGCCATGTGAGGCATGCCCCAACGGTTGAAAAACTCCTGCATGTTGCCACCTATCTCAAAGATGTATCGGCGCAGATTATCATTTCATGTACCTGCAGCTCTTCACATCACAGACATTTCCGACCCTGCATGCCATCCGGTACATTGATGGTACTGTGGCGCTATGAAAAGCAATGGTGCCGCAATGTGCAGTCGCGCCCCGGCCCGCATGCCGTAACCCTCGTGCTGGACCGGCTGAAGGCCGACTTCAACGTACCCAAGATCTTTCGCAGTGCCGAGGCCTTCGGTGCTCATGCCGTACACTTGATGGATGTCGGCCCGTTCGATCCGGCGCCGGCCAAGGGCGGCTTCAAGCATGTACCGGACTGGCTTCACGATACTTTCGATGCCTGCCTGAACCACTGGATCGAAAGGGGTTCACGATCGTCGCACTCGACCCGTTCGCCGACACGCTGCTGCATGAAATCAGACTTCCCGATCGATGCGCTTTCGTGCTCGGACACGAGCTGCACGGTCTGAGCCCCGAGGCCCGCGCCATCCGCAAGGCGCATTTCGTGCGCATCCCCCAATGGGGTGCAGTGGACAGCCTCAACGTCGCCGTGGCTACATCGGTAGCATTGTATGAGTACGCCCGCCAGCACGGCACCCGGGTCCCGTCGGCGCGGCCCAAAGCCCAGCGCAACTAGGTACCGCTTGCGTTCGCAGCAAAGCGCCGCCGCAGTGACGGCGTACCCAACTGCCACCACACCCAGCCAAGCAGCGGCACGGCAACCAGTTTCAGCGCCAGTCCCACCATGGTGATCCGGCGTGCCTGCAGATACAGCGTGTGTGCAATCCGCGGGTCAACGGCCTGGGCCATCATGTCCGTGCTGGCGAGGCTGAAACTTTGCCACTGCGCAAACAGCAAAACCCCGCTGGCCAGCGAGTACAGCGCCAGTCCGATGCAAACGCCACGAAGCATGCCGCGCGCCCATCTGCGCCACATCAGTGCTCCCGTCGTGGCCACCAGCATCACACCAGCCACCAGCACGTAGATCGCGTCCCAGACCAGCATCCACCACAATTTCGCATGCGCTGTGGCCGGTCGGCCCAGCGCATGCAGCACGTGCGAAGCATGCGTGACGTATTGCAGGATGCCCCATGCCGAAAGCAGCAGAATGACCCAGACCAGAATGCGAAACGGGGTGTGGCGTGAATCAGACATGGGCCAGAGCTTACTTCCTGTTCGAAGTGGATGTGCGCAAAGTGACCACGGGCGATCACGTGCGCATCAAACCCGTAGTGTAGCGTCCGGAGCGCCCTGATCGCACCGCTCCCACGGCCAGACCTGATGGCACCGTGCAGGAGAAAAACCCGTCCGGTGCAAGGCCAACCGTACAGGCTCCAGCATGTATCCCCGGGTCACCATCGCCTGCAACTTTTTCGCATCGGTCGCATAATGTGAGGGTACCAGCAGCAGGATGTTGTCATGAGCAAACGTTATCTTGTGGGTTTTGATGGCTCTGATGCCTCGCGACGAGCCTTCGACCTCGCTCTGGACATGGCGCGCTGCAGTGGAGGCCGCGTGCGCGTGGTCAGCGTGCTGCAAGTGACCGAAGGCGGTTCCGAAGCCTGCGCCATGATGATGACGGACACTGGCGCGCGCAGCGCCCAGGCCATGATCGACGAGTTGCGCGCCACCGCCGGCGACATGGCCGACCGGATGGACAGCGAAGTCGTCTACGGCAGTCCCGGTGACGTCCTGCTGGCCCAGGTCACCGCCCACGACATCGATCACATGGTGATCGGACACAACGATCGCGGCGCACTGGCGCGCTGGCTGGTCGGCTCGGTCTCGCATGAGATCCTGAACAGCGCTCGCGTGCCGGTCACCATC
>NZ_JAQIBU010000347.1 GCF_027858935.1 Oleiagrimonas sp.
TCGTGCGCATCAAGGTCGACTTGCCGGCGCCATTGGGGCCAAGCAGTCCGAACATGCCTCGCGGGATATCCAGCGACACATCCTGCAGGGCTGCGACGCCGTTGCCGTAGGTTTTGCAAAGCTTGCGTATCGTCAGCATAACCAGACTCTCCCGATCAAAGTAGTACATCCAGCCATCCGAGGATGACATTGTGGTGCCAACGCCGACGGGCGCCGGACACCGGTTTGTGCAGCGATGGAATGGCCTGCTTTGCGCGTTGCATCAACACGACGAACGCCAATACCGTGCAGGTCGCTGAAGGACGCCTTACTGCCTGCGATGTGCCAGTAGTCCGTCGGATCAACAGGGTGCCGGCCCATGTTGAACGCGCCTTCAGTGGACGCTGCCATGCTTTCAGACCTGGCAAACAGGAGCGGGGGTATCCTGCCGAAGCGCAATTCCGATTCAACCGGCGTTTGCATCTGGCCGAGGTGTCGCCACGTTTGATGGTTGCGATGATGGGCTGCAGCCTTTGGCCTTAATCGAATTTGCGTGCGGTGGGCCATTTTCATGACTGGGGGAGAGGGCTGATCAGATGACGCGAAGTGCCGATGCACAGGAAGGCCGCAGCCCAAGGGACGCAGACTGTACCGCGCAGACTCGGTTTGCTTTTCACGATGACGACCTGCCCCTTTGAGGTTCGTGGGGAACTATTTCCCACCCTCGACGGATCCACCTGTTCCGGACCATACCCTTTATTCTGCAATCATGCTGCTATCCGGATCGTGGTCGATCAATCTGGAGCGTGGGCATGGCTACGAGCCCAGGAAATGGACCGGTTCAGCTATGGAACGATCGTGCGCCCCGATCCGGCGCGGAAACAAGCGGTCCAGCGTGTTGGCGTGATACCGAAAGCCTTGCGGAACCGCCGCGTCAGGTGACTCTGGTCCGCGAACCAGCAGGCCACTGTGATGTCCGCCAGGGTATGGCCTTGATTCATCAGTGTGCGCGCCCGTTCGGCAGCAAGAAAGTCTGGACGATTGAAGAACCGCGCCCTGCATGTCAGTACGCGCAGGGTCTTGGACAGGCCATACACCGCATCCTGGAAATCCAGTGAATCCAGGGCGCGTTGATAGTCGTCCAGCAAAGGGCGAAGTACCCGTGCCAGGCGGCCATCCGTCGAGGTGCCGCTGCGGATGAACGGCAGTTCCTGCCGCCGCCAGGAGCGGACATTCGCTATTACCTCGAAGATACGGTCAAAATGAATTCCCGGGGCCGGTGTGCAGGCCCGTCACGCGGTCAACTGGCCTCTGCTACTGACTGCGAGTGAGAACCGCTTTCCAAGGGGCCATGGATGAGCTTGAGCTACTCGCGTCTGCGCCAGTTGCATTTCCGAATGAGTCTGGCTGATCAATTCCGTGGCATGGGGCGCACCATGATCATCATGCTGGGCTTCCTGGGTGCTACCGGCTTACTTGTCGTCGCGGAGATGTTGACGGTACTGGCGAACGGGCTGATGGCGCTGACCTATCCGCATACGGCGCCGGTTGAACGTCTCGGTGTGGTGCTGAGTTGGCAGCTGGTGACGCTGGGGTTGTTGTGGTCGTTGCGCCGTGTGATGTTCATGCAGGAAGCCGACTCGTTTCTTGCGGTACTGCCGATTCCCGAGCGTGCCGTCTGGCGCGCCGATCTGCTCATCGCCATGCAGTGTTACTCGATACTGTGGCTGCCGCTGACATGGTTGCTGTATACGCTCTGGAGATACTTGCCGCCGCAGCAGGCGCTGCTCGCGTGTGTGTCCTATCTGGTGATGATCGGCAGTGGCCTGGTGCTCAACCTGCTGCTGTTGCGCGGTGCTTACCGGCGCGCGGGGATGATGGCCTTACCCTTGCTCACACTGATGGTGATGAGGCCACAGAGTGCAGCGGGTGCCTTCGCATTGCTGGGCGTGGCGCTGCTGGCGGTGATCGCTGCCGTGCGCATGCAACCGTCGCGGCCCACAGTGTCGCTGCCCCCCGGTCACGCGCGTGCGTGTTTCGAGCGGATAGCTGTGGCCAGCGCCCTGGTGCTGCCGGTTTCGCTGCATGCGTTGCGCGAGTCGCTGATCGTTCGTGGCGCATGCCTGCTCGGTGCGTGGGCCATGGCCATGGCACTGCTTGCCGGGCACGCGCCCAGTATGGGCCTGGCCACGGCGCTGCTGATCGGACTGAGTGCGATGGCATCGGCTACCTTGTACCGGCTGCCGGCGTTGATCCGAAGCACCGTGCTGAGTCGGCTGGATTTCCTGATCGGGCACCGCCGGTTCCGTTGGCGCGTAACGCTGTTCGCCGCGACGATGCCAACCGCACTTTTCACGATATGCATGGGCGCAACCTGGGCGACAGCGAGCCACGCCTTGCCGGTCGCAGCGTCGGATGCCGTCCTGCCCTCCTATCTGCTGTACTTCTATGCTGGCCTGTTCGTGCTGGGGGCGCTGGGCGCAACCTGGACGCGCGACGTGATGCGATGGCTGATACCGGCTGTGCACTTTTCGCTCACGCTGGTCCTCCTGATGGCGACGCTGACATGATTGAAGCAGACCTGCTCCGATTGCATGCACTGACGCTGCCGTTCGGCTCGGTGCAGGAGCTGTCGTATACGTTTCCGCCGGGCGTGCACCTCGTGGTGGGACCCAACGGCGTTGGCAAGACGTCGTTGCTGCGGGCCATCGCGGGCGCCTTGCCGTCGACCAATGGGACCATCGAGCTGGGCGATACGCCACTGACCGAGTGCTCGAGCCGCGTGGTACTGGCCCCTGGCGCTCCGCCTGCGATGCCGTGGCTGCGCGCTGGCCTGCTGATCGACTTCGTGCTGTCCCTATATCCCACGAGTCGGCGCGATCCGGACTACCGCGCGCAGGTGGTGCGGCAATTGCACCTGAGCGATGTCATGGATGCCCCCATGGGCACCCTTTCAGCCGGTATGGCCAAGAAGGTTCTGCTCGCGGCAACGTTGGTCGCTGCGCCAACGGTCATGCTGTTCGATGAGCCGGTCAACGAGATTGATGCCGACTCATGTGATGCATTGATATCCCTGCTTGCCGATTACCGGAGCGACCGGATCATGTTGCTTGCTACACACCACCTGGCGCCATTTCGCGACGTCGCTGCGAGTACGTTGGCACTGGGCAGGCAGGCATGATGCAGATCAAAGCTCGTGCTGGCTCCATGGCGCCCCGGCAAGTTTAGATGGGCAGAGACCAACGGCGAATTCAACCGATCGACTTAACACATTGCCGATAAGGTTCGGCGGGTGTTTCGCAGATTAGTGTTTTCCTGGGGCGTTCATTCAGCGGTCGAGCCACTGCATCGAGTTTGGCTTGCGACAGGTTTGTGAGATCCATCCCCTTGAGAAAGTACTGCCGCAGCAGCCGGTTGGTATTTTCATTTGAGCCATGTTGCCAGGGCTTGTGCGGATCACAGAAGTCGACCAGGATAACCGTGGTGAGCGTGAAGTCTCGGTGCTTGGCCATTTCGCTGCCGCGATCCCACGTCAACGCTGATCGAGGCGCAGGCGCGCTCGCTGGGGTTCCGCCCACAGGGACAGATACAGACGCTGGAAGTTCACGGCGTGTGCCTCGAGTGCCGCGGCGACTGAACCCAACGTCGACCGCATGGTGGCCTCAGTGAGGGTGGGCGAAGGTAGACAACCACATCAGTACGACCCCGGCTACGGTGCCGAGCATCGGCGCCAGCCGTCGAGACGATCCGATCCGTTGCCACAGCGGTGGCAGCAGGTCGACCAGGGCGACATAGAGTGTCGCGCCCGAGGCCAGCGCCAGGGTGGTGCCGACGGCACCGTCATGTTGCGCCAGAACGGCAGTCAGCAGCGCACCCGCAGGCAGTGCCGTGGTGGTGGCCAGCGTCCACCACACCGCCTTGCGTCGCGACTGGCCACCGGCGATCAGCACGGCGGCGTTGCTCAGTTCGCGCGGAATCTCGTGGCCGGCGATCGCCAGGCTGACGATCAGCCCCAGCGTGTTGCTGACCGCAAAGCTGGCGCCGATGACCACGCCATCACTGAGGTGATGGGTGAAGTCGCCGACCACATTCATGCGGGCAAAGGTGCGCACCTGGCCGGGCGCATGGCTGTGGCTATGCCCCTGTGCGCGCACCAGTCGTTCCAGCACGAACAGCACGGCGATGCCCACTCCGGTCAGCGGCAACAGCCGGTCGGCGGCAAGACCATGGGCCAGCGCTGCCGGCATCATGTGCATGCTGGCATCACCCACCAGCAGGCCGATCGCCGCCGCCTGCCACCAGGGCAGCCAGCGCTGCAATTGAGGTTCGGGTATGCGCAGCACCACTGCGGAAATGCCGGCCACACTGGCAACGGCCAGCGTGGCAAATACGGCAAGTAGCAGGGCGCTGTGGGTCATGGCTGCGAATCGCGGTTCATTTGGTGTTATATTGTAACACTAAGGAACCAGCTGTGGTGTGTAGTGGTCCCCCCTATTTGAACTGACAACTGGGTGAGGCAATCTTGGCTCGATGGATATTGGCTGCGGCGTTGATCGCGGCAACAGCGGTGGCAGGTGCCAAGTCGGCGCCGCCGGTTCGACACAATCCGCCGGGCGAGCACGTGATTGTCTGCCTCATGAAGCAGGCGACGGTGGCGTCGGGTGACTCGGCCTACAGCGTGCTGCGCGACGCCGGTGTGATGGCCGGCAGCGTGATGCGCTGGCTGGGCACCGCCCATGACGCCGTGGCACTTCACAGGCTGCACGTCGGCGATACCCTGACGTTCTGCGTGGCGCGCAGCCTGGACGGCACCAAGCGCTTGCAGTCGCTGGCGCTGACCCATCGCGGTGCGACCATCGAGTTGCCCGGGCCGCCGGTGGTCCACGAGGGCGTTGCCCAAGTCGCGATGACGGTGAATCATTCGTTGCCGCGCGCGCTGCGTGCGCACCATGTGCGGGCACGCCTGGTCGATGCCATCAAGGCGTTCCTGCACCATGATCGGCGCCTGCCAGCACGTTTGCCGCACGGCACTCGCGTGCTGGCAGTATTTGCCGGGACCGAGAAGGATCCTCAGCAACGGCTGCTGTGCGTGGATGTGACCCTGAAGGGGCATCATCACCGCATCTTCCACTTCGTCGACGGCGCCGGTCATCAGTATCTGATGAGTGAGGACGCGCGCGGCGTGCGCATGCTGTCGATGGACAAGCCGCTGCCGCATGCGCGTATCTCCTCGGGGTGGGGCTGGCGTATCAATCCGGTGCTCAAGCGCCGCGAATTCCACAAGGGTATCGACTTCGCCGCGCCGATGGGAACGCCGATTCGCGCGGCGATGGCCGGCACCGTGGACCTGGCCGCCTGGCACGGCAACTATGGCCGCTTGGTCGAGATCCGCCACAATCCGGGCCTGTTGACCCGCTACGGCCACATGCATCGTTTCGCCCGAGGCATCCATCCAGGCACTCGCGTGCACGCCGGTCAGGTGATCGGCTACGTCGGCACCAGTGGTCTGTCGACCGGTCCGCATCTGTATTTTGAGCTGTGGGAGCACCATCGTCGTGTTGATCCGCTGGTCAGCGTACCCACCGTGCAGGTGCATCTGCAGCACAGCGAGCAGCGTCAGTTCGAGACCTATGTACATCGGCTGGACCAGCGCCTGAGGCTGGGTTGAACCCATCTTGCGGCCCGACACAGGGCGTCCGTTGCCGTGGCCGTGGCACGATGAAAGAAACGGCGCCGTGTGAACCTTCACGCGGCGCCGTTTGCACATCCGCTGTCGGGTTTCTGCCGCCGGCGCTCAGCAGTCCTTGCGCAGGCTGACGCCCGCTGCCTGCGCGAAGCAGTTAAAATGAACCTGGACTCTAAAGCGTCCCGTTACTGAAGGCAGGGGGACGTCGAATCCGCAAGACGCACCCAATAGATGCGATCATGTCGCATGACGTCCTTCGATACGCTCCCTCTCAAGCCGGCCTTGCGCGACAGCGTGGCAACCCTTGGCTATGCCGACATGACGCCGGTGCAGGCGCGCAGTCTGCCGCCGATCCTGGACGGGCGCGACGTGATTGCGCAGGCGGTGACCGGGAGCGGCAAGACGGCGGCGTTCGGGCTGGGTTTGCTGCAGGCGCTGGATGTGGACAGCATCCGGTTGCAGGCGCTGGTGCTGTGCCCGACGCGCGAGCTGGCCGACCAGGTCAGCAAGGCCATCCGCAAGCTGGCGGCGGCCATTCCCAACGTGAAGCTGCTGACACTGTGCGGCGGCATGCCGCTGGGCCCCCAACTGGCCTCGCTGACGCATGATCCGCATATCGTGGTCGGCACGCCGGGGCGGGTGCAGGAGCACCTCAAGCGCGAAAGCCTGCACGGTGGCGGCATCAAGGTGCTGGTGCTGGACGAGGCCGACCGCATGTTGGACATGGGCTTCGGCGAGGCCATCGACGACATCGTCGGGCGCATTGCCAAGCACCACCAGACGCTGCTGTTCTCGGCCACCTACCCGGATGAAATCCGTGCGGCCAGCGCCCGCCTGCAGCGCGATCCGGTGACGGTGACGGTGGACGCGCCGGTCGAGGACACGCCCGCCATCGAGCAACGTTTTTACGAGGTTGATCCGGCACAAAAGCCCGACGCGCTTGCGCAACTGCTGGCCAGCGCGCATGCGCGCAACGTCGAGGGCATGCACGCTCTGGTGTTCTGCAACATGCGCCGTGATGTCGATGCGGTAGCAAAGGATCTGGATCAGCGCGGCTTCTCGGCGCTGGCGCTGCACGGTGACATGGACCAGCGAGATCGCGACGAGGTGCTGGTGCGTTTTGCCAACCACAGTTGCGCGGTGCTGGTGGCCACGGATGTGGCCGGACGCGGGCTGGATATCGTCGGCTTGCCGCTGGTGATCAGTTACGACGTGGCGCACGACCCGGACACCCACACCCATCGCATCGGCCGCACCGGCCGCGCTGGCGAAACCGGACGGGCCCTCACGCTGTGCACCCCGCGCGAACGACCCAAGGCCGGCAACATCGAGGAACTGCTGGGTCAGGCGCTGCCGTGGCATCCGTTGAAGGTGGCCCCGACGCCAGGCAAGACGCTGTACCTGGCGCCGATGAAGACCGTGGTGATCGATGCCGGGCGCAAGGACAAGCTGCGTCCGGGCGATATCCTTGGCGCGCTGACCGGCGAGGCCGGACTCAAGGCCGATGCCATCGGCAAGATCGATGTCTACGCCACCCGCGCCTACGTGGCGATCCGGCGCGATCTGGCGGGCAAGGCGCTGCAGCGATTGCGTGACGGGCGCATCAAGGG
>NZ_JAQIBU010000355.1 GCF_027858935.1 Oleiagrimonas sp.
CAACCTGCAGTGCTTCAGCGTTACCGCGGTGGGCCCGCACGGGCTGGAATCGCTGCACAGCCCGGAAACCTGTGTCGGCCCGGTCCGGGCCATCGGCGGCGCCTGGCCGCGCGGCTGGACCGCAAAGCGCAGCGGCGTGTTTCTGGCTTGGCTCGACTACGTCAATGATCATGGCCCGATCAATACCGGGATCACGGCGGCGGTGCGGCGCATGCGCGTCACGTGCGGCCGCGATGCCGTGCAGGTCCGGCCGATCGTGATGCCGCAGAGTGACGGCCGGCAGGATTCGACCCGCGTGCGCTTTGACGTGCGCGCCGGCCAGCACTGCACGTTCGCGCTGGCGCCGGGCTTCAACATGAGCGACCTGGCCCACTTTGTCCACTTCACCGGCGGCCAGGGCGGGGCCACGGGCCCGTTGAATGCGGCGCTGATCGGCAACCTCCACATTGCGCCGCTGGCGGCGAAAGGCCAGTCACGATGACGCGCAAACCCGACCTGTCGTTCTGGCAGATCTTCAACATGTGTTTCGGCTTTCTCGGCATCCAGTTCGGGTTTGCCCTGCAAAACGCCAACGTCAGCCGCATCTTCCAGACCCTGGGCGCAGTCGTCGGCAGCATTCCGGCCCTGTGGATCGCCGCGCCGCTGACCGGGCTGATCGTGCAGCCCATCATCGGACACTATTCGGACCGCACTTGGTCACGTATGGGCCGTCGCCGGCCGTATTTCCTGGCCGGCGCGATCCTGGCCACGCTTGCGTTGCTGTTCATGCCCAACGCACCGGTGCTGTGGGTGGCCGCAGGGCTTCTGTGGATCATGGACGCGTCATTCAACGTCTCCATGGAGCCGTTTCGTGCATTCGTTGGCGATCAGTTGCCGACCCATCAACGACCACTGGGTTTCTCGATGCAGAGCGTGTTCATCGGGGTCGGCGCAGTGGTGGCCTCGGCCCTGCCCTGGCTGCTGGCCCGCCTTGGCGTGAGCAACGTGGCTCCGGCGGGCATGATCCCGGATACCGTGGTCTACTCTTTTTATGCTGGTGCAGCCACGCTTCTGGGCGCGGTCCTGTGGACCGTGCTGAGCACGCGCGAATACCCGCCCGCGCAGCTGCACGACTTCGACGAGGTGCAGGAGTCTCCCGCCGTCATTGATGCCTCGGGCGCGTGGCGCATGGGCCTGCTGCTGCTGATACCCGGCATTGCCGGTGCGTTGGCCGTGGGTTATTACCACTTGGCCCATGACCTGTACCTGCTGGCCGGCATGCTGGGGGTGTTCGGTTCGCTGTTCATGTGGCTGAGCTTCAACCATGGTCGCAACCGCGGCATGCTTGGCCAGGTGATGAGCGATCTTTATGGCATGCCGCGCGCCATGCGCCGGCTGGCCTGGGTGCAGTTCTTCTCGTGGTTCGCGCTGTTCGCGATGTGGATCTACACCACGCCGGCGGTGACCATGGTGCAGTTCGGCAGCACCGACACCCAGTCGGTGGCCTATAACGCGGGAGCCAACTGGGTCGGCGTGCTGTTCGGCGCCTACAACGGCTTCGCCGCCCTGGCCGCGTTGCTGATCCCGTTCATGGTGCGCATCATCGGGCTGCGCTGGAGCCATCTGGTCAACCTGATGCTCGGCGGACTGGGCCTGATCTCGCTGCTGCTGATCCGCGACCCGGACTGGCTGCTGCTGTCGATGGTCGGGGTCGGTTTCGCCTGGGCCTCGATCCTGTCGCTGCCCTACGCCTTGCTCTCGGACAACCTGCCGACCGGCAAGATGGGGGTGTACATGGGCATCTTCAATTTCTTCATCGTGATCCCGCAACTGCTTGCGGCCAGCGTGCTGGGCCTGCTGTTGCGGGTGTTCTTCCACGACCAGCCGATGTACGCGCTGGTGCTGGGAGGGATCAGTCTGGGAGTCGCCGGCCTGTTCACATTGCGGGTGCACGAACCGGGCTGAACGGGTATTGACCTAGTCCGACTTGCTTTTGTGCAGGCTGGAGCGACGGACCACCAACCGGGTTGGCAGGATCGCAGTCTCCACTGCCTCACCGTTGATCAGGCTCAACAGATTGTCGACCAGAATCGCACCGGCTTCGGTGGTGTCCTGGCGTACCGTGGTCAACGGCGGATGCACGAATGTGGCGCTGGGCACATCGTCGAAACCGACCACCGCAATGTCAGCCGGCACCTGCAGACCCTGTTCCTCCAGGGCCTGCATGGCGCCGATCGCGATCAGGTCACTGGCGGCAAACACGCCGTCGAAGCTGGCGCCGTTCTCGATCAAGCGCGTGATGGCCGCGTGACCAGATCGCTGGGTGCTTTCTGCATCGACCTGAAGCGCCTTGTCGGCCTTCAGTCCGGCCTCCTCCAGCGCCGCTTCATAGCCGTGGTAACGCTCAAAGAACTCCGGGTAGTGGCTGGTCGCCTCGCCAAGAAAGGCGATCCGCGTGCAGCCCTGCTCCAGCAGGTGCGCAGTGACCTCGCGACCGCCGCTGAAGTTGTCACAACCGATCGAGGTGTCGGGCTGGTCCGGCAGCACTGCGCCCCAGCGCACGAAGTGAGTACCCTGGCGGATCAGCTTCTCGGCCTTGTCGCAATAGGTGATGTAATCACCATAGCCGAGCAGGATGATGCCGTCGGCCTTCTTGCTGTCGGCATAGTCGGCGTGCCAGTCATCGGAGGACTGCTGGAAGGAGATCAGAAGGTCATAGCCGCGCTGGGCACACGCGCGCGTGATTGAACCCAGCATCGAGACGAAAAACGGGTTGATGTGCGAATCATCCGCGGTCGGATCCTCGAACAGCAGCAGCGCCAGCGTGCCCGAGTGCTGGGTGCGCAGGTTGGAGGCGTTCTTGTCGACCTTGTAGTTCAGTTCCTGTGCAACCGCCTGGACCTTGCGCCGCGTCTCCTCGCTGACCAGCGGACTTTTGCGCAGGGCCCGGGACACGGTGGCCTGCGAAAAGCCGGTCAGGTAGGCAATGTCGAGTGAGGTCGGTTTTCCCTTGATCGTCACGTGCGTTGGATCTGTGCGGAAAAAGAATGCCGTACGGGCGGAGCATACTCGATACGACTGAGCGTCCAGTGTACTGCGTCCCGGGAAACGAAGGCATCCAGGGCGACGCGGTGTGCTGAAGCCGGTCCTGATTCCTTCTAATATACGAATCTCCCAACATTGCTTGCATTGCCCCAGCCAGCCCCCGCCTGGGGAGGCTTTTTAGTGTGCTGGGAGACCAGGATGGTTCGGCCCTTCCATGGGCCTCACCCCTCCGCTGCACTCCGGGGCCAGCCTGCGGCTGTCCAAATGTGTTCCCGACACATTTGTCGAACCATCAGCTTCGACTTGCCTTCCCCCCAGCCAATAAAAAACCCCCGCCTGGGCGGGGGCTCTTTATTGGCTGGGAGACTAGGATTCGAACCTAGATAGGCAGAGTCAGAGTCTGCAGTCCTACCATTAGACGATCTCCCAATCGGGTACCTGCCGCGCCGCTCTGACCGGTGGCGCGGAAGGCTCCAGGCTCGATTAACGCTTGGAGAACTGGGTGGCGCGACGCGCCTTGTGCAGGCCGACCTTCTTGCGCTCGACTTCGCGAGCGTCGCGGGTCATGAAACCGGCCTTGCGCAGCGGCGTCTTCAGGGTCTCGTCGTACTCGACCAGCGCGCGGGCGATGCCGAGGCGGATCGCACCGGCCTGGCCGGTGATGCCGCCGCCGGAGACGGTGACCTTGACGTCGAACTTCTCCGTCATCTCGGTCAGCTGCAGCGGCTGGCGCACGATCATGCACGAGGTCTCGCGGCCGAAGAACTCGTCCAGCGGCTTGCCGTTGACGATGATCTGGCCATTGCCCTTGCGCAGGAACACGCGGGCGGCGGAGGACTTGCGACGGCCGGTGCCGTAATTTTGTTGAATGGTCGCCATGGAAATTCCTTAGAGCTCCAGCGGCTGTGGCTGCTGTGCGGCATGCGGATGCTCGGTGCCGCCATAGACCTTAAGCTTGCGATACATCGCACGACCCAGCGGGTTCTTGGGCAGCATGCCCTTGACACCGATCTCGATCACGCGCTCGGGATGCTTGGCCAGCATGTCGTCCAGCGACATGTGTTTCATGTTGCCGATGTAGCCGGTGAAGCGGTGATACATCTTGTCACGGAGCTTTCTGCCGGTCACGGCAACTTTCTCCGCGTTGATGACGACGATGTAATCGCCGGTATCGACATGCGGAGTGAACTCCGGCTTGTGCTTGCCGCGAAGGCGGCGAGCAACCTCGGAGCAGAGGCGACCAAGCGTCTTGCCCGTGGCGTCGACCACAAACCAGTCGCGTTTGACGCTCTCGGACTTGGCGCTGAACGTGTTCATCACGAAATACCCGTCTGCCGCCCAATGGGCGGACCACAATGGTTAAACGAAAGGCGCGAAAGAATAGCTGAATGCCTTCTATCGTGCAAGGTCAACCCAGCGGGCTGACTGCAAGTCGGCGATGATACCATGATTTTCATGTCTGACGACCCCCGCCCGCGATCGAAGGAAGACCCTGCGGGGCGGATCGCCGTACTGGCCGACCAATGCGTGCTGTGCGGATTGTGCCAACCCCATTGCCCGACCTACGTACTGGACGCCAACGAGGCCGAGTCCCCGCGTGGGCGCATACGCCTGGCCCAGGCACTGGCCAGCGGTGAACTGACTGCAGACGCGACAATCCGCCTGCCACTGGATCATTGCCTGAGCTGCCTGAACTGCGAAAGCGTGTGCCCGTCCGGGGTCTGCTTCGGCGAACTGCTGATCCAGACACGCGCGCTGCTGGGTCCTCGCCCCGACCGCCCCACCGCACTGCTCGGTCTGCTTACGCGCCCCCGGCTCGCGCGCTCGCTGCTGGCATTGGCGCGTGGGCTGCGCATCAGGCGCTGGGCGCACCGACTGCCCTGGCTTTTTGGCAATGCTGAACGCGCGGCGCTGGCCTTGTTGCCCACACGCGGAACGCTGAGAACCGCACGCGCGTTGCCGCCATTTTCCGGCGCGATGGGCCGAGTCGCCCTGTTCCAGGGCTGCGTGAGCGGGTTGGCCGACAGCGCAGCGCTGGATGCGGCGCGTCACCTGCTGCGGGCCGCTGGATTCCGGGTCCATACCCTGCCACCAGTCTGCTGTGGAGCGATTGATCTGCATGATGGCGCGACGGCCTCGGCTGCGGCTGCGGCCGGGCGGGTCGCCAGGGATTGGGCTGACCAACCGGCAGACACGTTGTTGTGCATCACCCCGGGCTGTCTTGGAACGCTGCGTCGTGACCTGCCCGACGTGATTGTGGAGGACGCTATGGGCTTCCTGGGCCGCCACGTGGAACGACTGCAATTTCGCCCCTTGGACGAAAGGGTGGCGCTGCATATGCCCTGCACCCAGAACAACGTGGCGCGCAACGGCGCGGTTGTTCGGGCCTTGCTGGATCGCGTCCCGGGACTGGACGTGCGCGAGCTGCCCGCCACGCCCGGCTGCTGCGGCGCCGCCGGCAGTCACGGACTGACTTTCCCGGAACGGGCCGAGCGCCTGCGTGATCGCGTCCTGGGGCATCTTGCCCCCTTGTCCCCGGACCGCCTGCTGTCGTCCAATATCGGCTGCCGACTGCACTTGGCCGCTGGCGACCACGCGCTGGCGACCGAACATCCCCTGACCCTGCTGGCACGACAACTGCAGCCGGGGACACACCATTAAGCCCCATGCAGGCATGCTCGACCCGACCTATCGATTTTTCTGCGCAGCACGATATCCGCAAAGCACACCTGGTGAATGGCATCGCGGCCGCGTGGATTTGACCGGAGTACCTTGAGATGAGCGTACGCACACTGACCGCACTGGACCGATTGCTTATCGGCATCGAGGACGCCCTGGAAGCGGTGGCCGGACACCCCGAGGCCAAGCGTCCATCACCGGCGCAATTGCAGCCGCAAGCCAACCTGGACGAAGACGCATGTCGACATTCCGCCGGGCTGATGCGCATCAACCATACCGG
>NZ_JAQIBU010000359.1 GCF_027858935.1 Oleiagrimonas sp.
TACATCACGTTCCGCACCATCATGAGCGCCTTGTCGGCGCTGGCCGTGTGCCTGCTGCTGGGCCCGGGCATGATCCGCAAGCTGGCAGCAATGAAAGCGGGACAGATCGTGCGCGACGATGGCCCGCAAACGCACCTGGCCAAGGCCGGTACGCCGACCATGGGCGGGGCGCTGATACTGACGTCGATCACCGTGGCCACGCTGCTCTGGGCCGACCTGCACAACCGCTACGTGTGGGTGGTGCTGGGTGTGACGCTGGCATTCGGCGGCATCGGCTTCTATGACGACTATCGCAAGCTGGTGCTGCGTGACAGCCGGGGGCTGCCGGGGCGGTGGAAGTACCTGTTGCAGTCCGTTTTCGGCCTTGCCGCGGCGCTGTTCTTGTTCATGACCGCCAAGACGCCGGCCGAGACGGCCTTGTTCCTGCCCTTGTTCAAGCACGTGGTGGTGCCGCTGGGCCTTGGATTCGTAGTGATCTGCTATCTGATGGTGGTGGGCTTTTCCAACGCGGTGAACCTGACCGACGGACTGGACGGCCTGGCCATCATGCCCAGCGTGCTGGTGGCCGGTGCGCTGGGCATCTTTGCCTACCTTGCAGGCAACGCGGTGTTTTCGCAGTACCTGGGGATTCCCTCGATTCCTGGTGCGGGTGAGCTGGCGATTTTCTGTGGCGCGCTGGCCGGTTCGGGGTTGGGTTTCCTGTGGTTCAACACCTACCCGGCGCAGGTCTTCATGGGCGACATCGGAGCACTGTCGATCGGTGCTGCGCTGGGACTGATCGCGGTGATCGTGCGGCAGGAGATCGTGTTGCTGGTGATGGGTGGCGTATTCGTGATCGAGACCGCTTCGGTGATGCTGCAGGTGGCCAGTTTCAAGCTGACCGGCAAACGGCTGTTCCGGATGGCGCCGATCCACCATCACTTCGAATTGAAAGGCTGGCCGGAGCCACGCGTGATCGTGCGTTTCTGGATCATTTCCGTGGTGCTGGTCCTGATCGGACTGGCTACGTTGAAGGTGCGCTGATGCTGCTGTTGTTTCCATCCTCACAACAGGCCAGGCGCCGGCAGGGGCCAAGTGGCCGCTATGACCAGGTGATGATTCTGGCCATCGTTGCCTTGGCCAGCATCGGTATCGTGATGGTGGCTTCGGCATCGATCGCGGTGGCCGACGGCAAGCACATCGGTGAGTTCTATTACCTGAAGCGACATCTGGTGTACCTGGGCCTGGGCACGACGTTGGCGCTGGTGGCGATGCGTGTGGAGCTGAAGTTCATCGAGAAGTTCAGCCTGCCGCTGATGCTGGCGGGCATGGCGGTGATGCTTGCGGTCTTCGTCCCGGGTATAGGCATGCGCATCAACGGTGCGCGTCGCTGGCTGAATCTGGGTGTCAGCTTCCAGCCGGTGGAGGCGATCAAGCTGATCCTGATCATCTATCTGGCCAGTTATCTGGTGCGCCACAAGCAGGCGGTCGAACGCAAGCTGTTCGGTACCGTCAATCCGCTGGTGGTCGCCGGGCTGGTGGTGATCAGCCTGCTATTGCAGCCTGACTTCGGGTCCTCGGCGCTGATCATCGCGGTGACCGTGGGCATGATATGGCTGGGTGGTGCGCGCATGCGCTACCTGTTCGGCATGGCGGCCCTGACAACACCACTGCTTGCGGCGGCCGCATTGAGCGAGGATTACCGTGTTCGACGCCTGATGACCTTCCTGGATCCGTGGAAGGATCCGTTCAAGGACGGCTTCCAGCTGACCCAGGCGCTGATCGCCATAGGACGTGGTGAATGGACCGGCGTAGGCCTCGGTGAAAGCGTGCAGAAGTTGTTCTACCTGCCCGAGGCACATACCGACTTCATTCTTGCCGTGATCGGCGAGGAGCTCGGTCTGGTCGGCATTCTTGTGGTGCTGGGGCTGTTTGCGCTGCTGGTGGTGCGCGGACTGATGATCGGGCTGAAGGGTGTCGAACTGGGCCAGCATTTTGCCGGTTACTTGGCTTTCGGAATCTCGCTGATGATCGGATTGCAGGCCATGGTTTCGGCCGGCGTGAATCTCGGCGTGCTGCCGACCAAGGGCCTGACCCTGCCGTTGATCAGTTCCGGTGGGTCCAGCGTCTTGATGACCTGCGTAATGCTGGGCGTGCTGCTGCGCGCGAGCTATGAAATTTACCGTGCGGAGGATGCGCGACGCATGGCCGTGCGCAGCGAATCGACACGTCACGCCGAGGAGGTGGTGTCATGAGCACAGACGCACCCGTGCTGATCATGGCTGGTGGGACTGGCGGCCACATCTTTCCGGGTCTGGCAGTGGCCTGCGCCCTTCGCGAGCGCGGCGTGGCCGTGGCCTGGCTGGGTGCGGTGGGCGGGCTGGAAACCCGTCTGGTGGCGGCACACGCGATCCAGATGCATACCGTACGTATCGGCGGCTTGCGCGGTAAGGGGTTGGCCACGCGACTGGTCGCCCCTTTCGTGCTGGCGCGCGCCGTACTTGCCGCACGCGCTGTTTTGCGCCGAGTACGGCCGCGTTGCGTGCTTTCGATGGGCGGTTATGTGGCCGGTCCGGGCGGCCTGGCCGCATGGATGTCGCGTTGCCCCTTGCTTGTGCATGAACAAAATTGCGTGCCCGGTATCACCAACCGTGTGCTGGCACGACTGGCAGCGAAGGTCATGGCCGGTTTCGATGGCGCCTTTCCCGCACGGATCGACGCCGAGTGGGTCGGCAATCCGGTCCGCGACGATATCGCCGCACTGTCGCCTCCGGCGCAGCGGATGGCCGGTCGCCAGGGCCCATTGCGGCTGTTGGTTCTGGGGGGCAGTCAGGGTGCGCGTGCTCTAAACAGGGTCGTGCCCGAAGCATTGCGGGAGTTGCCCATGAATCAACGTCCCGAGGTGCTTCACCAGTGCGGCGAACGCGATCTTGAAGGCGCCCGCAGCGCCTATGCCGAGGCCGGCGTCCAGGCACGCGTGCAGCCGTTCATCGAAAACATGAGCGAAAGCTATGCCTGGGCGGATCTGGCCGTATGCCGGGCCGGCGCGCTGACCCTGGCCGAGCTGTCTGCCGCCGGGCTGGGTGCGGTGCTGGTGCCGTATCCGTTTGCGGTCGATGACCACCAGTCACGCAACGCGCAGGCGCTTTGCGAGGTCGGTGCGGCCGAACTGGTCCAGGAACGTGACCTGGATCCCGCGTTGCTCTCCAGAAAGCTGAACCAGCTGTTGAGCGACCGCGAGCGACTGCTCTCAATGGCTATTGCCGCGCGCCGGCTGGCCCGTGCGGATGCCGCACAGACCATTGCCGGTTATTGCCTGGAGGAGGCCGCATGAACGTGCGTCGGATGCGTCCCCACGAAGACATCATGACGGTGTTTCGCCACGTGCACTTCATCGGCATCGGCGGTGTCGGCATGAGCGGCATCGCCGAGGTGCTGCACAATCTCGGTTACAACGTCTCCGGTTCGGATCGCGCCCGTTCTGCAACCACAGAGCGTCTGGCAGCGCTGGGCATACGCGTGCATGAAGGCCATGCGGACGATCATGTCGAGGGCGCCGACGTGGTGGTCACTTCCAGCGCCATCCACGAGGACAACGCGGAGCTGAAAGCTGCGCGCAAGCGTCGTATACCCGTGGTCCCGCGTGCCGAGATGCTGGGTGAACTGATGCGCTTCCGACGAGGCATCGCCATTGCCGGCACCCATGGCAAGACCACGACCACCAGCCTGACCGCCAGCGTACTGGCGGAAGCGGGCTACGACCCGACCTTCGTCATCGGCGGTCAGCTCAACTCGGCAAAAGCCAATGCCCGTCTGGGTACGGGCGAGTACCTTGTGGCCGAGGCCGACGAGTCCGACGGCTCGTTCCTGATGCTCTCGCCGATCCTTGCGGTGGTGACCAACATCGACGCCGACCACCTGGAAAACTACGGCGGCGATTTTGCCAACGTGCGCCAGGCCTTTTCCGACTTCCTGCACCGGCTGCCGTTCTATGGGCTGGCCGTGCTTTGCGTGGACGATCAAGAAGTGGCCGGGCTGTCGCGCGAGATCGCGCGCAGCGTGGTCACTTATGGCATCGACAGTGAAGATGCCGACGTGCGCGCCACGAACCTGCTCCAGCTCGGTTTCGAAATGCATTTCGAGATCAAGCTCCCCGGACGCAAGAAGACGCTCCCGGTGTGCCTGAACCTGCCCGGTCGACACAACGTGCTCAATGCCCTGGCCGCAGTTGCGGTGGGCTGGCAGCTTGGCGTGGACGAGACCGCCCTGGTGGGTGCGCTGGCAAGCTTCCAGGGCGTGGGTCGACGTTTCCACCGGCGCGGCGAGATTGCTCTGGATGTCGGCAGCGCGTTGCTGATTGACGATTACGGACATCATCCCAGCGAACTGGCTGCAGTGTTCGATGCGGTGCGAGGGGGCTGGCCGGACCGGCGCATGGTCGTGGCCTTCCAGCCACACCGCTACAGCCGTACACGGGATTTGATGGATGACTTCGCAGGGGTGCTGTGCGAGGCCGATGTGCTGGTGTTGACCGAGGTCTATCCGGCGGGAGAGACGCCGATCGCCGGAGCCGATGGTCGTGCGCTGGCACGCGCCGTTCGAGCGCGCGGCAAGGTCGATCCGGTACTGGTCGAACATCCGCGAGACTTCGCCCATGCGCTGCCATCGCTGTTGATGGATAACGATCTGCTGATCCTGCTGGGTGCGGGCGATATCGGAAGTACCGCGGTGGCACTTTCTGACGCGGGCGAGATCAAGAGCGGGGGGGCGACATGATGACCAATGGGCATCCCGAGCGCGTGAGCTCTGCGGGCGACTTCGGCCGCGTGGCCGTGGTCATGGGCGGATTGTCCGCCGAGCGCAAGGTGTCGCTGGATTCAGGCCGCAACGTGTTGGCGGCGCTCAAGGCACGCGGCATTGATGCGCATCCGATCGACGGCATTCCGGCCCTGCTCGATGCCCTTCGCGCAGGGCATTTTGCGCGCGTGTTCAATATTCTTCATGGCGGCGGCGGCGAAAACGGCCAGTTGCAGGGCGCGCTGGATGCATTGGGCGTGCCCTACACCGGCTCGGGAATCCTCGGTGCCGCGCTTTCGCTGGACAAGATACGCGCCAAGCAGGTGTGGTTGTCGCGCGGAATGCCGACGCCTCGCTTCGAGCCTTTGCCGCGCGGTGGAGACGTGCACGCCGTTTCCCGCACGGTGGGCCTTCCGGTCATCGTCAAACCGGCCTGGGAAGGCTCCAGCGTTGGAATCAGCCGCGTCTACGAGGACGCCGATCTGGACGCGGCGGTCGAGCTGGCCGCGTGCTATCCGGGCGACCTCATGGTCGAGCAGTTGATCGAAGGCGATGAGCTGACGGTATCCATCCTCGGCGCCGATGTTCTGCCCTCGATCCGGATCGTTCCCAAACGTGGCTATTACGACTATCACGCCAAATACGAGGCCGACGACACCCAGTACATCTGCCCAGGGCTGGATGGCGCGGCCGAGGACGATGTTCGCCGCTTGGCGCGCGAGGCCTTTGCGGCTCTGGCATGTTCCGGCTGGGGACGTGTCGACGTGATGCGAGATCGCGAGGGCCGCAACTGGCTGCTGGAAGCCAATACCGCCCCGGGCATGACCACGCATTCGCTGGTACCCAAATCCGCCAGCACCGTGGGGATCGGTTTCGAGGACCTGTGCTGGCGGATCCTGGAGACCAGTTTCGAGAGCACGCCCGCACAGCGACAGGGCGGCCCGGCATGAGACTTTCCGTTCCTTTCCGCTACATCGCCTGGCCCCTGGCCCTGGCGCTTGTCGTGTTGCCTGTGGTGGGGCTGATGCGCGGCTGGTTCGCAGCCAGTCGTTGGCCCATCCGTACCCTGGAAGTGCAGGCACCGTACAAGCATGTCAGCGCAGACAAGCTGCGAGCCACGGTGGCGCCGTATCTGCACAAGGGCTTCTTCGCGACCCGTCTTGACCGGGTGCAGGAATCAGTTGCCGCGCTGCCCTGGGTGGCTTCGGCCGAGGCGCGCAAGGTATGGCCGGATACCCTGGTGCTGCAGGTCCATGAACGCCAGCCGGTAGCCCATTGGAACGGAAACCAGCTGATCGACCGGCAGGGACGGGTCTTCACGGCTCCAGGCGCAGCCGATATCACCGGTTTGCCGCAACTCAGCGGTCCGGAAAGTCGCGAGAGCGATGTCGTGGCGTTTTTCCAGAAAACCTATGCGCAATTCCGCAATGACGGCCTGGTGGTGGTCGGCGTGGATCTCAGCGGGCGCGACAGTTGGCGCCTGGAGTTGTCCGGGGGCGCCGAGATCGTGGTCGGCAACGCTGATCCGGAGCAACGTCTGCAACGCTTCCTTGACGTCTACCCGAGCCTGGGAGAAGGCGCGGACAAGCATTTCACGCACGTGGACCTGCGTTACGCAAACGGCTTTGCCGTGCGCTGGTCAGGAAGCCAGGCCTCAAGCCCGAACCACGGGGGAAGTCCGCCATCATGAATCGAAAGAACGAAAAACAGCTGGTCGTCGGACTGGACATCGGCACCTCCAAGGTGGTTGCGATCGTGGGCGAATTCGTACCCGGCGAACCGGTCGAGGTGATCGGCATCGGATCGCATGTCTCGCGAGGGCTCAAGCGGGGCACGGTGGTCGACATTGAATCAACGGTGCATTCGATCCAGCGCGCCGTGGAGGAGGCCGAGCTGATGGCCGGTTGTGACATCCGCTCGGTGTTTGCCTCGATTTCGGGCAGTCATCTGGAAACCAAGAACTCGCATGGCACCGCAGCCATCCGTGATCGAGAGGTCACCGCTGCCGATCTCGAGCAGGTCCTGGAGGCCGCACGCGCCGTGGCCATCCCGGCCGATCGCAAGGTGCTTTACAAGGAGCCGCAGGAATACCGCATCGACGGCCAGGATGGCATCCGTCATCCGGTCGGCATGAGTGGCGTTCGTCTTGAGGCCAGCGTGCATCTGGTGACCGGCGCCGCGCCCGCGGTGCACAACATCACCAAGTGCATCAGCCGTTGCGGCCTGTCGGTCGATGAACTGGTGCCTTCGGCCGTGGCCAGTGCCAAGGCGGTACTGACCGACGACGAACGTGAGCTGGGCGTTTGCCTGGTCGACATTGGTGCCGGTACCACCGATATCGCCATCTATACCCAGGGCGCGATCCGGTACACCAAGTCGCTGCCGGTGGGCGGCGACCAGGTGACCAGCGACATTGCCTACGGCGTGCACACGCCGACCGCGCACGCCGAGGAGATCAAGATCAAGTACGCCTGTGCGCTGGCCCAGTTGGCGCGCGCCGAGGAGACCATCCAGGTCCCCAGCGTCGGCGACCGCCCACCGCGACGTCTCGCGCGTCAGGCGTTGGCGCAATCGGTCCAGGCCCGCTACGAGGAAATTTTCGAAATGGTTCAGGACGAGCTGCGTCGATCGGGCTTCGAGAGCATGGTCGCTGCCGGCGTGGTGCTGACTGGAGGCGCTTCGCGCATGGAAGGTGCGCTGGAATTGGCCGAAGAGGTGTTCCACAAGATGGTGCGCCTGGGTCATCCGACCCAGGTCAGTGGTTTCGGCGATGTCATTGGCAATCCGAGTCAGGCCAGCGGCGTGGGTCTGCTGCTGCATGGTGCGCGCAGTGGCGGGTCGGGTATCGGCGGTGGCCCGATCGGGCCGGGTATGGGCGGAATGATCGGGAAGATGCGGGATTGGCTGACACGAAATTTCTAGCCGTGCACAGGTACGGCATCAAGGAAATGGACGTACAGGGAAGCACGATCGGGCAGGAGGAATCTCCTGTCACACCGGACCACGGCATTTGTCGCGGCCGGACAAAAACACAAAAAGCGAAACATAGACGGAGGACGGGAAATGTTTGAATTAGTCGAGAAACTGGCACCCAATGCGGTGATCAAGGTGATCGGTGTAGGCGGCGGCGGTGGCAATGCCGTGGCCCACATGGTCAAGGCCAACATCGAGGGCGTGGAGTTCATCTGCGCAAATACGGACGCTCAGGCGATGAAGAACACCGGTGCAAAGGTGACGCTTCAACTGGGCGCAAATGTCACCAAGGGCCTCGGCGCGGGCGCCAATCCGGAGGTCGGCCGTCAGGCCGCGCTGGAGGATCGCGAGCGACTGGAGGAATTGCTTGAGGGCACCGACATGGTGTTCATCACCGCCGGCATGGGCGGCGGTACCGGCACCGGTGCGGCACCGGTGGTCGCGCAGCTTGCCAAGGAAAAGGGCATCCTGACGGTGGCCGTGGTCACCAAGCCGTTTCCTTTTGAGGGCAACCGCCGCATGCAGGTGGCACTGAAGGGCATCGAGGATCTGTCTCAACACGTCGATTCCCTGATCACGGTCCCCAATGAAAAACTGCTGACTGTGCTCGGTCGCGAGGTCACCCTGTTGAGTGCCTTCAAGGCTGCGAACGAAGTGCTGCAGGGTGCGGTGCAGGGCATTGCCGACCTGATCACGGCACCGGGCCTGATCAATGTCGACTTTGCCGATGTGCGCACCGTGATGAGCGAGATGGGCATGGCAATGATGGGTTCGGGGACCGCCAAGGGCGACGACCGCGCCCAGGCGGCCGCAGAGGCGGCGATCAACAATCCGCTGCTGGAGGACGTGAACCTGTCCGGGGCTTGCGGGATCCTGGTCAATGTCACGGCGGGACCCAACCTGACCATGCGCGAGTTCGACGAGATCGGCCGTGTGGTGCATGCCTTTGCCAGCGAGGACGCCACCGTGGTGCTGGGCACCTCGCTGGATGCCGAGCTCAAGGATGAGGTCCGGGTTACGGTGGTCGCAACCGGCCTGAACCGTGCGGCGGCCGTTCGCAAGCCGATGCAGGAAGACATGCGCAAGCAACCGCAACCGTCTCGCCAGCCTCCGCGACCGGTCGTCCTGCGCACGGGGACAGGCAACGAAGTGGTCGATTATGCCGATCCCCAGAGCAAGTCGCATGGCAAGTCCGAACCGGCGACATCCACTGAAAGCGATCCGGGGTTGAACTACCTGGATATCCCGGCCTTCCTGCGTCGGCAGGCCGACTGAGGGTGTGCATGTGTTGCCGAAACTTCGCCAGCACATGCACATTCGGCATTGCCGGCACCGGAACTCCCGTCCTCCGGTGCCGGTCCCATTGTGTCGTGCGGAACCGGCGGAGCCATGGTGCTCCTGCCGGAACCGCACGTCGTTTTATCCAGGCGATCGTTTCCGGCCCCATCCTGCATGAAAAAAAATCGGGCACGAATTTCACCCGAAGCAGAGGCCTGGATAGGACAGGCGACGTACGCTTGCGTATTGCGCAGTCGAGAATTGCGGGCGAGTGCTCAGTTAAGCGCGGCGGTATACTTTCTAGGTAGTTAAAACTGTGTTAGCCTTTTTAACACTTTTGGCTGCTGTCCTTAAAGGTTGCAGGCATGATCAAGCAGCGCACTCTCAAAAACACCATCCGTGCAACCGGCGTCGGCCTGCACACCGGAGACAAGGTCTACATGACCCTGCGACCGGCCCCCGTGAACACGGGCATCGTTTTCCGACGCACGGATTTTGCCGAACCTGTGGAGATTCCTTCGCGCTGTGAGAATGTGGGTGACACCCGACTGTCCAGCACTCTGGTCAAGGGTGACGTGCGTGTCGGCACGGTCGAGCATCTGATGTCTGCATTGGCTGGCCTGGGCATCGACAATGCCTACGTCGACCTTTCCGCACCGGAAGTTCCGATCATGGACGGAAGCGCGGGACCATTTGTGTTCCTGCTGCAATCGGCCGGGATCGAGGAACAGAACGCGCCCAAGCGTTTCATTCGCATCAAGAAGCCGATCAAGGTCGAGGATGGCGAGAAGTGGGCGCGGTTCGAACCGTTCGAAGGCTTCAAGGTCGGATTTTCCATCGACTTCAATCACCCGATTTTTTCCAAGCGCACCTCCAGTGCCGAGATCGATTTCTCCACGACTTCGTTCGTGAAGGAAGTCTCGCGTGCGCGCACATTCGGTTTCATGCGTGACATCGAGATGCTGCGCGAACACAACCTTGCGCTGGGCGGCTCGATGGACAATGCCGTGGTGCTGGATGATTACCGCGTGCTCAACGAGGACGGCCTGCGCTACGAGGACGAATTCGTTAAACACAAGATTCTGGACGCCATTGGCGACTTGTACATGCTTGGGCACAGCCTGATCGGCGCATTCTACGGCCACAAGTCGGGGCATGAACTCAACAACAAGCTGTTGCTGGCGCTCGAGGCCAACGCTGATGCGTGGGAAGAGGTCAGCTTCGATGATCCGGCCGATGCGCCTATTTCCTACGTGCATCCCGCTCAGGCGATCTGATACGCAAGCAGGGTTCCTGCCCCCTTCCAACGCCTTCGGTTTGCCGGAGGCGTTTTCATTTGGGGATCAGCAGGATGGGTTGTCTCATTAACGTGTGAGATGATGTCCTTCCCACCGGTTATGAACGTGATATAAATCTGATATAAATCTCTGGGACGCCCGTCGCAGTCTCAGCGGGTCAAATACAAAATAATCCTTGAACGCGGCACCGCTTGCGTGCCGTGATATGGAGCTGCCACCCCATAGGGGTTATTTCGGCGCGCCGGGGGGCGATGTTTCATCGGCAATGGATGCCAGGTTGAGGAACAGGGCCTTCAATTCTTGGTCCGACAGGGACTGTGCCGCCTTGCGGAGATGATCTGCGGCGGTACGCGAGAGTGGCTTGGCGGTGACCGTGACTTCGGTTTCGGGTAGCGGCGGGACCACTTTGACGACGACGGAAACGGCCTCGGCGCCGAGATCGTGTGCGGCTTCGAGCAGAGTGTTCCCGGCCATGCGCAGTCGCGAAGCCCAAGCCGGAGTCGGCGCCAGAAATACCAAGCGTCCGTCACGCAGGTCGGCAAGCTGGACCTGTTCCCTGAGTGGGGATGGAAGCTTCTG
Source organism: Oleiagrimonas sp. (assembly GCF_027858935.1). GTDB lineage: Bacteria > Pseudomonadota > Gammaproteobacteria > Xanthomonadales > Rhodanobacteraceae > Oleiagrimonas. Next base: position 10,905 of record NZ_JAQIBU010000359.1, read on the forward strand.
GCGCAGCTTTTCGTCCAGTACGCCCAATGCCCGGGCACGCGCACGCAGCGCCGCTACGGGTTTGGAATCGCCCACCGCGGTGGCGAGTGATTCGGAACGGTGGGTTGTACGCGGGCGGGAAGGCTGCACGAGAGCGACCGGATATCAGCTAAGCAGTGAAGACCATGAAGATCATACTCGTTCCGAGCAACCGACAAGCGCCACGATCCTTTGATATCGGCAACCGTGCCTTGCGTATGCGGTTGGTCGGAATCGTGACTGCTGTCCTGCTGCTGGTTGCCGGCGCGGGAGCAGCTTCGGCGCTTGTGATCGTGCGTCCCCGCAGCAGCGCGGTCCATGAAATTCATCGCATGCGCCAGACCCTTGCCCAGCAGCAGCAACAATTGACACAGGTGCACGCCGATGCCCAGCGAGACATCAATGCCCTGGCAGTCAAGCTGGGTGACTTGCAGGCCCAGTCGGTACGTCTGGACGCCCTCGGCGAACGCTTGACCAAGGCCGGACAACTCAAGGACGGTGAATTCAATTTCGACCAGCCACCGGCGGTGGGTGGCCCCGAGGACAGCAATGCCTCGATGTACGCTATTCCGCGTACGCTGGATGGCAGCATCAGTGCGCTTTCGTCACGATTTGATCGCCAGCAGGCGCAACTGAAGGCCCTGGAGGACCTGCTGCTCGACCGCAAGGTTGCCTCCAGCCTGCGTCCGGCAGGTATGCCGGTCCGAGGTTACATTTCCTCCTACTACGGTTATCGCACGGATCCGATCAACGGAAGCCGTGAATTCCATTCGGGCCTGGACATCGCCACCCCGATCGGTACACCGGTACACGCCGTGGCCGAGGGTATCGTCACCTATGCAGGAGTCCGCAGTGGCTATGGCAACGTGGTCGAAATAGACCATGGAAACGGATACATGACCCGTTTTGCGCACAACAGCAAGCTTCTGGTGCACGTGGGCCAGCGCGTTCGCGTGGGGCAGGTCATATCCCTTTCGGGTGATACCGGCCGCTCGACCGGGCCGCATCTGCATTTTGAGGTCTGGTTCAAGGGGCGGACCATCAATCCGTTGGCGTTCGTGCGCAGTCACCGTTGAACCCCCTGTTTTCAGCCACGCGTGCCGTTGCAAGCTACGGTCAGACCTTGAAAGCGGTTGCAGATGCCTCCATTGGCAAGGCAGTGCATGGGCGTGCGTAGTATGATTGTGGATTCGACCGCGCGCGCTGCGGCCATTCGTTAATCACATCTCGGACCTTCGATGTTCAATCGCCTACTGACGAGCGTTTTCGGCAGCCGCAATGAGCGCGTGCTGCGTCAGCTTTCCAAGACCGCCGCGCGTATCAACGCGCTGGAGCCCGAGTTCGAGAAGCTTTCCGATCAGGAGCTTGGATCCAAGACGGACGAGTTTCGCAAGCGCCTGGCTGAGGGGGCCACGCTGGACAGCCTCCTGGTCGAAGCCTTTGCTACGGTTCGCGAGACCTCCAAGCGGGTGCTCGGCTTGCGCCATTACGACGTGCAGCTGATCGGCGGAATGGTGCTGCACCAGGGCAAGATCGCCGAGATGCGTACCGGCGAGGGCAAGACCCTGGTCGCCACGCTCGCGGTGTACCTGAATGCGCTGGAAGGCAAGGGCGCGCACGTGGTTACCGTGAACGACTACCTTGCGCGTCGCGATGCGGCACAGATGGGCAGGATTTACGGGTTCCTCGGGCTGACCACCGACGTGGTCTGGCCGGAAATGGACCACGAAGACAAGCACAAGGCCTACTCCGCCGACATCACCTACGGTACCAACAACGAGTTCGGCTTCGACTATCTGCGTGACAACATGGCGCTGTCCAGCGAGCAGCGCTACCAGCGGGGCCTGAACTTCGCCATTGTCGACGAGGTCGACTCGATCCTGATCGACGAAGCGCGTACGCCGCTGATCATCTCGGGTCCGGCCGAGGATTCGCCGGAGCTGTATATCAAGGTCAACAAGATCGTACCGCACATGTCCCGGCAGGAGACCGAGGAAGGTGAGGGCGATTATTGGGCCGACGAGAAACAGAAGCAGGTCCACCTGTCCGAGGAGGGCATGGAACACGCCGAGCAACTGCTGCACGAATCGGGCGTGATCGATGTGGACAGCACCCTGTATGACTCGGCCAACCTGGCTGTGGTGCACCATCTGAACGCCGCTCTTCGCGCGCACGCGCTTTACCAGCGCGACACCGACTACATCGTGCGTGACGGCGAGGTCATCATCGTCGACGAATTCACCGGGCGTACACTGGCTGGAAGACGCTGGTCCGAAGGCCTGCACCAGGCCGTCGAGGCCAAGGAAGGCGTGCCGATCCAGCGCGAGAACCAGACCCTGGCCACGGTCACCTTCCAGAACCTGTTCCGCATGTATACCAAGCTCTCGGGCATGACTGGAACAGCTGATACGGAAGCTTTCGAGTTCCAGTCGATCTACGGCCTTGAAGTGGTCGTCATCCCCACCAACGAACCGATGATCCGCAAGGACAATCCGGACGTGATCTTCCTGGGGCAGGAACACAAGTTCAAGGCCATCGTCGAGGACATCCGCGAATGCCAGTCACGCTCCCAGCCGGTGCTGGTGGGCACCACATCGATCGAGGTTTCGGAGCTGCTGTCTGATGAATTGCGCAGGCAGGGCGTCAAGCACGAGGTGCTCAACGCCAAGCAGCATGAGCGCGAGGCGCATATCGTGGCACAGGCCGGAGCTCCCGGCTCGGTGACCATCGCCACCAACATGGCCGGTCGCGGTACGGATATCGTGCTCGGCGGAAGCCTGCAGGTGGATCTTGATGCTTTACCTGAGGATGCCACCGATGCTGATCGCCAACGCGTGCGCGCCGAGTGGCAGAAGCGTCACAACCAGGTGCTGGAAGCCGGTGGCCTGCACATCATCGGGACCGAGCGCCACGAATCCCGCCGTATCGACAACCAGTTGCGCGGACGTTCCGGCCGTCAGGGCGACCCGGGATCCTCGCGTTTCTACCTTTCGCTGGAGGACAACCTGGTTCGCATCTTCGCAGGCGAGCGTGTTGGCCGCTGGATGCGCGCATTCGGCATGAAGGAGGATGACGCACTTGAAGATCGAATGATCAGTCGACAGATCGAAAAGGCGCAGCGCAAGGTTGAGCAGCACAACTTCGACATCCGCAAGCACCTACTGGAGTTCGACGATACCGCCAACGACCAGCGCAAGGTGATCTACGACCAGCGCCGCGAGCTGCTTGAGGTTGACGATGTCTCCGAGACCCTGATCGATATCCGTGACGATGTGTTTACCTCGCTGGTGCGCGCCTACGTACCCCAGGACAGCATCGACGAGCAGTGGGACGTGGCCGGCCTCAACCGTTCGCTGGAGAGCGAATACGGGTTGCACCTGGACTTGTCACACTGGGTCGAGTCGCAGACCGAACTGGATGCCGAGGGCATCCTCGAGCATGTGCTCGCGGCGGGCAACAAGATGTTTGACGACAAGGAAGCCGAGGTCGGAAGCGAGACCATGCGCCAGCTCGAAAAGCACGTGATGCTGTCCGTGGTCGATGACGCATGGAAGGAACACCTGGCGAGCATGGACTACCTGCGCCAGAGCATTCACCTGCGCAGCTATGCACAGCAACAGCCCAAGCAGGAGTTCAAGCGCGAATCGTTCCTGCTATTTTCCAAGATGCTTGAACGGATCAAGAGCGAAGTCACGCAGATCCTGGCTCGTGTTCGTATCCGCAGCGAGGAGGAAGTCGCGGCTCTGGAAGCCGAGCAACGCCGTCAGGCGCAATCCAAGCAACTGCAGTACCAGCACGCAGAGACCCGTGCGATTGGCGATGACGGTGACGAGGGCGCGGAAGCCTCCGCGCACGGCTCACAGGTCGTTCGCGAGGGCCCCAAGGTGGGTCGCAATGATCCATGTCCGTGTGGTTCGGGCAAGAAATACAAGCATTGCCACGGACGTCTTTCCTGAAACGACGTCAACGTGCATACGAAAAAGCCCCGCGAGCGCGGGGCTTTTTCCTTGTCACCGAGGCTTAATTCCGGACTCTAGCCGTTAGTCGCTGTCGTTGCCTGACGAAGTGCGGCCCGGTTCGGCGGCCACACTGATGCGGATCGGTTCGGGCGTGTCCAGGCGAAGGGCGGTCAGGGTCCCGCCCCACACGCACCCGGTGTCGATGGCATGGATATTCAAACCGCTGAAGAAGCCCAGCGCGGACCAGTGCCCACAGACGATGCGGGTATCGCGCTGGCGCATGCCCGGAACCTCGTACCATGGATAGAGGCCGGGTTTCTGGGTCCCGGGAGGGCCCTTGGCGTTGAAGTCGATGCGACCACGCACATCGCAGTAGCGCATCCGGGTGAATACGTTGATGGCTGCGCGCAGCCGTTCGTTGCCCCTCAGCCTGGGGGTCCATGCGTCTGGTTTGTTGCCGAACATGTTCGACAACAAGCGGCGGTGCTGATTGCCAGCCAGTTCGCGTTCCACTTCGCTGGCGGCACGACGCGCCTGGGACATCGTCCAGCGCGGGGCCAGTCCAGCGTGGACCATGGTCCAGCCCAAATCGGCATCATGGTGCAGGAGGGACTGGTTCCGCAGCCAAGTCAGCAGGGTGCCTGCATCATCGGCAAACAAGACCTCGCGCAGATCTGTATTGACCCTGCGCTGGGCATCGGGCTTGCGCTCGGCAATGGCAAGCAGGCTCAGATCGTGGTTGCCCAGGGTGATTACCAGGTGCTCGCGAAGGGAGTGGAGCAGGCGCAGGACCTTGAGTGATCCGCCACCACGATTGACCAGGTCGCCGCAGAACCACAATCGGTCCGCGGCAGGATCAAAGGCCAGTTTGTCGAGCAAGCGTTGCAGTTCTGGATAGCAGCCCTGCACATCGCCGATCGCATATACGGCCATCAGGCGTCTGACTCCATTTTAAACAATCTCCTTCAGTGCAGCGTACGCGGGATCGAGAGTGTGAACTGCGGGATGCTCGCTTCGAAATGAGTGCCGTCGTCGGCCACCAATTGGTAGCTTCCGCGCATGGTGCCGACATCGGTCCGCAGGACCGCGCCGGAGGTGTATTCAAAGTCATCGCCCGGACGCATCCACGGCGTTTCCCCCACCACGCCTTCACCGGTGACTTCTTCAGTGCTGCCGTTGGCGTCGGTAATCAGCCAGTGGCGCTTCAGCAGTTGCACGGGCAACTGGCCCGCATTATGCAGCCTGATGGTGTATACGAACACGTAATGGTCGTCTTCCGGACGCGATTTTTCCGCATCAAAACGGGTATGGACCTGCACGGCAAGTGCATAGGGGGTGGATTGGTTCATGCAGGGATTGTCGGGCAGGCGGCGCATCCCGGGCAAGCCCGCCTTATGCCGCAGGCGGTATGGATTGCTCGCAAACGCGGGCCAGTGCGACAAAGTCACCAGGGGCCAGGGTCTCGGCGCGGGCCTTTGGGTCAATTCCCGCCGCGGAGATCGCGGTCGCATCCATACGGCCCTTGAGACCATTGGCCAGGGTCTTGCGCCGTTGCGCGAATGCGGCACGCACGATGTCGGCAAGCAGAACGGGGTCCACGAGCGGGCGCTCACTTTCCGGCCTAGGGACCAGACGGACCACGGCCGAGTCCACTTTGGGTGGGGGACGGAAGGCACCGGGGGGTACCGTAAACAGCGAAGTCACGCGACAGGCCAGCTGCAGCATCACACTGAGACGACCGTAGGTCTTGTTTCCCGGAGACGCCGCCATGCGTTCGACGACTTCTTTCTGCAACATGAAGTGCATGTCCGTGATGACTGCGGCGTGCGCCAGGCAGTGGAACAGGATCGGGCTGGAAATGTAATAGGGCAGATTTCCGACGATGCGCAAACGGCGCCCGTTCGCCAGCGCGGTCAGGTCGACACCGAGAATGTCGGCCTGGATGAGGTCCAGAGTGCCTGTACCGGACGCGCGCTCGTACAGTCGGGGGATGAGGTCGGCGTCGACCTCGATCGCGGTCAGACGGCCCAGGGCTGCCAGCAAGGGCATGGTAAGCGCACCCTCGCCCGGGCCGATCTCGACCAGCATGTCATCCGGCTGTGGACGCACAGCGTCCACGATGCGGTCCAGGTAGCCACGATCATGCAGGAAGTGTTGACCGAAATGCTTTTTGGCGCGGTTCACGCGGGGGCCTTCGTGGCGCGTTGTACCAGCTCCAGCGCCATGTGTGTGGCTGCAATCAGGCTGGACGGGTCAGCCTGTCCAGTGCCGGCCAGTTCCAGTGCCGTGCCGTGGTCGACCGAGGTACGTATGAAGGGCAGTCCCAGCGTCAGGTTGACGGTACGGTCGAAGGCCTCACTCTTGAGCACGGGCAGGGCCTGGTCGTGATACATGGCCAGCACGGCGTCCTGACGCCCGCGCATGGCCGGCACGAAGGCCGTGTCGGCGGGCAGGGGACCCAGCAGTTGCATGCCCTGCATGCGAAGAGCCTCGATCACCGGCAGCAACACCTCGATTTCCTCACGCCCCATGTGGCCGCCTTCGCCTGCATGTGGATTCAATCCGAGTATGGCAATGCGAGGGCGCGCGATACCGATCAAGTCGCGCAAAGCATCGTGCACGATATGCAGGGTGTGGGTCAGACCCTCGCGGGTAATGGCATCCGGCACGGCGCGCAGCGGAAGATGCGTGGTCGCAAGGGCCACCCGCAAGGCCGGCACCTGTCCGGTGGCCGCGCTGGCGAGCATCATCACCACCGATGCACCAGCGCGTCGGGCAAAGAACTCGGTATGGCCGCTGAAGGGTTCGCCGGCATCGTTGATGATGGATTTTTGTACCGGGGCCGTGACCACCGCGTCGAACCGTCCGGAAAGGCAGCCGTCGGCTGCATCGGCCAGAATCTGCAGTACGTGGAAGGCATTGCGCGGATCCGGTTGTCCTGGAGACTCAGGCACGCGCAACGGGTGGTGCACGACACGGATCTGGCCCGGTTGGCGGAACGTCCGGTGGTGGCCGTCATCCGGCTCGATGATCAGTTTGATGCCACAACGGCGTGCTGCACGCTGCAGCAAGTCACAGTCCGTGATCACCACCAGATCTGCTGCCAGGGGCTGCATCGCCAGCATGGCGACCAGTTCGGGGCCAATGCCGGACGGCTCGCCGGCGGTGACGGCGAGCCGCGGCAGGCGAGCCGCGGCGTGGTGCATCAGGCAGCGCCTTTGCCGCCCTTGTCCTTCGGCTGGCGCAACGAAGGCACACGGATGTTGATATAGGCTGTCGAACGCAACTGGCGCAGGAAATTGTCGTACGCCTCCTTGGCCTTGCGCTTGCCGATGGCTTGGCGAGCCTGATCCCTCTGCATGGCATCGGTACGATTCTTGGTGCGCTTGCCCAGCAATTGCAACAGGTCCCAGCTGCCATTGACCTTGAAGGGCTTGGAAACTTCTCCATCCTTGAGTTGCGTGATCTTTGCACCGATCACCGAGCCCCATGCATCCTGCGGGAACCAGTCCATGTTGCCACCGGCATTGGCGGTGGTGTCGTCATCGGAAAACTTCTTGGCCAAAGTGGCGAAGTCCTGATGCTTGTTGACGATACGCTTGTAGATGTCCTCGATCTTCTTTTTCGCCTGCGCATCGGTGAGCAGTTCGCTCGGCGTGATGAGGATCTGGCGGGCGTGGTATTCGGTCACCATTTTCTGCTCGGGAGCCCGGCGACCCGCCAGTTTGAGAATCTGGTATCCGTTGGGTCCGCGCACCGGTGGGGTGAGCTGCCCTGGCTTCATCTTGGCCACGATATCGACAAAGGCCGAAGGCACCTCGTCCATGCTGCGCCATCCCAGATCGCCACCCTTGAGCGCATCATCCGCGTCGGAGTAGCGGATGGCGGCCGTGTTGAAGGGCATGCCGCCCTTGATGGCATCAAGCGCTTTTTGTGCACGCTTCTGTGCTGCTTCAATGTCAGCGGCACTGGCGCCCGTGGGCATGCTGATCTGGATGTGTTCCAAGTGGACCTTGCCCCCGGAGTAGGCGGGGTTTTTCAGCAGATTGTTCACTTCGGCGTCGGTGATGGAAACGTCGTCGCGGATGACCGAATCGCGCAACCTCTGCACCATGATCTGGTTGCCGATCTGGCGCTGGAATTCCGCAAAGCTGCCGCCCTGGCCAATAATGGCCTGACGCAGCTGGTCGCTGGTCATGTGGTTCTGCTTGGCCACATTTTCCACGGCCTGCTCAATATCGCTGTTGGAAATGCGGATGCCTTTTTCGGCGGCCTTCTGCACCTGGAGCTTCATCAGGATCAGGCGCTGCAGGACCTGACGATCAAGGATCTTGCGCGGAGGCAACTGGTTGGTGTGACCAGCATATTGCTGCATGACCGTCTGCACCGCACTATTCAGATCACTTTGCAGGATGACCCCGTCATTCACGACTGCGACGATCCGGTCGATCATCTGTGGCTGCTTGTTTTGTGCAGAGGGAAGCAACTGCGCCTGCGCCGGCATTGCGGCGATCAGGGTCAGGGTCAGGACGAACATCAACGAGGTGTAGAACTGTTTCATGCGTGTGGGGAACCTGAGGCATCCGTGAAACACCCGCAATGGGGCCGGCATGGTACGGGTACCCGCTGTTTGGAGCGGGTCTTTTGAGGCATTGAGGCAGGTGCCCGGGCGGGCCGGCCACAACGCGCTGCGTGATCGATTATTGATAGCCAAGAATAGCACGGCGCAGGAATTCCTCGGTCTGTGGACTGCTGCTGCCCAGCCCCTTGAATTGGATCTCCAGGATTACCGCATTATTGGTATGGCCCTGATAGTCGCGCACATAGTGGCGGCCAAGCAGGCGCACCGCCACGCAGCAACTGTCGTACTCGACACCGGCCAGGGCTTCCAGCGTCTTGGGGTGACCGCGTTGCCAATACGGGTCGGTCTGGGCATTGATCTGATCACGCAACGAGACATTCCAGCGTCCGAGCACCCGCCATCGGGGGGATATCGGATAGACCGTGGAAACGTCGATCTGTTCCAGGAAGTTTCTGCGAAAGCGGTAGGCAAAGTTGAAGATACCGTCGCCTCCGATGCGTCGTTGCACCCCGACCGTGGCAAGTTGGCTTTGACGCGTGTTCGGGCTCCACTGGTAGGCGCTGGTCAGGCGCCATTTCTCGGACAGTTGCAGTTCCAACTGGCTGACGTATGCCGAGCCGGTGTAGCGGGTCACCGGGATGTTCGGATTCAACTGCACCTGCTGCGGTGCGAAATAGTGGATCTGGCCGAAACTCAGCGACGCCCGCTGATCGCCCTTGTCGTCAAGCAAGCGCGTGGTGATTGCGCCGGTCAGGTTGTTGGCGTTCATCTGCCTGTCGGCCCCGGAATACTGGTTGCTGCTGAACAACTGCCAGAAATCGAAGGTCAGCGGGCGGGTATCGAACAGGGGCAGTGCGTACTGGTTGCGGTACGGCACATACAGGTAATAAAGGCGGGGCTCCAGCGTCTGGGTGTAATGACTGCCGAACAGATGCGTGTCACGTTCGAAGAACAAGCCCGTGTCCACGCTGTAGATGGGCATCGAGCGGGTCGGGTCCTGCTGGGTGTATCCGTAGCTGGAATAATTGTCGATCAGGTTGTAGTTCGTGTAGCGATAGGACACTCGCGGGTCCAGGAACCACGCCGACCCGCCGAGGGAAGCCTGCACGTAAGGCTGGAAGTCATAGCGATTGCCCTGTACGGCATTGTTCTTGCGGAAGGCCACCGCCTCACTGTCCAGTCCAATGTCGAAAATGCGCGAAACGGGGACATCAAGCCTCAGGACGCCACGCGGCCAGCGCCGGTACTGCAGGCTGCTGTCGGGAAGGAGCGGGTCGACACTCTGGTAGCGGTCCACTCCGATCGCGGCGTTCCACCATTGCCCGGCGCCGCTGATGTAGGCGTTGGAGGCCAGCACGCTGGGGGCCGTGCTCGACAGGTCAGAGCTGAAGTCCTGGAAATAATACCGGTCGGAGGCGCGCTTGTAGTTGGCCGTGAAGTTCCATTGCCGGCTGAGCCGTGTACTGTCCCTGTAGTCGATGAAGTAGCGGTTCGCGCCGTTGTCCAGCGTGGCGCGTTTGGTGCCGTTGTGGTCGTTGCCGGCGAGGCGATCATGCGGCATGTAGTCGACATTCAGCTGGCCGCGGCCAAGTACGCTGAGGTAGCGGAACTCGCTCCCCAGCATGGTACCGCGGCGAGTGTACAGGTGCGGGGTCAGGGTGGCGTCGTAGTTCGGCGCGAGGTTGAGGTAGTAGGGCTGGCTGTACATGAAGCCCGAATTGGAGCTGTTGCCGAAGGTCGGGTACAGCAGGCCGGTCTTGCGGCGGTTGTCGATCGGAAAACTCACGTAGGGCAAGTACAGGAACGGAATGTCGTGGTAGCGCAACGTCGCGTTACGGGCTACGCCCACTCCGGTTTTCTTGTTCAGTGAGATGCGGCTGGCGCGAAATTCCCAGATCCGGTCGTCCGGGTCGCAGGTGGAGTAGCTGGCCTGCCGGAACTGGCTGTGTTGCGGATCGGTCAGGCGGGCCTGTTCAGCCACGCCGTTGCCGCGGGAATCAAGCATCTGATATCGAACGTGGTCGGCCACACCCCGGTTCGGACGGGTGGTGCCGTGCATCCGACGGGCCGAAAGCAGCAGACTGCTGTCCTGGTAGCGCACATTGCCGCGGGCGGCGTAGGCCGTGCTCAGGTCGTTGTAGTCCACGTGTTCGGCGCGCAGCAACTGGTCGTAACGCTGCAGGCGGACGCGACCATCCAGTGCATAAGTGGTGCGACTGGCGCTGTCGACATGTTCGGCACGGATGTCTGTTTGGGCGGTAGCTCTGCCGCGTGCGTCTGCCGGCAGTCCGTACTGGTAAAACGAAAGCAGGGCGTTCGGTCGACACATGGCATAGCTGATCGGGCGCGGGGGACACGAAAGCGAACCCAATGCGCAGGTCAC
>NZ_JAQIBU010000360.1 GCF_027858935.1 Oleiagrimonas sp.
TTGGCGCTGACCGGCAGATACCCGGCGCGACGCCGGCGTTCGCCGAGGATCCAGACCGCAGCGAAGCCGAGCAGGTACATCACGCCATACCAATGCACCTCGACAGGTCCCAGATGCAACGCGACCGGATCAAGGGTATCGACGAAAGGATGGATCATGAAGCTGAGACCTGAAATGAACGATCACCAAGTGTACCGCTGACACGGCATGAAGCCACCAGGACGCATCGACGCGATGTGTTGCTGTTGCTCCTGCATGGCTTGGACCTGAGCAGGAACACGTGACTATACTCACTTTGAGGGGATGAATAATCGACCACAACGGGGAGAAGGGGGGGGGGATTGCCATGAGCATCCGTGGGCAATGCACGAAAATTCTTGGCGCAAGTCTTCTGGCATTCGCACAGTTGGCCATGGCGCAGGCCAGTCCGGGGCAAGCAGTGGTCCCGCTGAAGGATTTCGCCAAACACGCGCACATCGGGGACCCGGCCCTGTCGCCCGACGGCAAGTACCTCGCCCTGCGCATGGATGACGCCGACGGCATCCATCATGCCGTTGTCACCTACCAGCTCAGCGACATGAAGATCGTGGGCGTTCTCAAGATGCCCATTTACCAATTGCCGGCATCTATCACCTGGGTCAGCCCAACACGCCTGGTGATCGAACAGGCCGTGGTTACGGGCTCACTGGATATTCCACGTGCAACGGGCGAGATCCTGTCCGCGGATTTCAACGGCAAGAATCAGCGCTACCTGTATGGCTACGATGCGAAGGGCAGTCGCACGCAGACACGTGCCCGCGATGAGGGCAATGGTTTCGTAGCCGGGGTTCCGCACCCGCATGACGGCCACGTATATGTGGACGTGCAGCCCTGGGGCATGGAGAACATCACCACGATCTACAACATCGATTCGGTGCACAACACGCGCCACCTGGTTGGGGACATCGACCAGGGCGGTATGAACTTCCTGATCAACAAGAACGGTCAGACCACCTACGCCTTCGGCGACAACACGCAAAATGAATTCGTGGCCTTCCGCAAGATTCAGGGTCGCTGGAAGAGCCTTCCGGATTCCATCGTCGGGTCCTATTTCAATCCGTTCATGTATTCACCGGACCAGAAGAAGATCTATGCCTGGTCGAGCGACGACAACGGCCCCTACCAGTTGATCGTGGCCAAACCGGACGCCAGCGATCCGCAAACCCTCATGGCCGATCCGTTCTCTAACTTCGGTCATGTGCAGACTTCGCCCTGGCCCTACAAGATCTTCGCCGTCTCCAATGTGACCGGGATACCCAAGCCCGACTACATCAACCCCAACCTGCCCTCGGCCAAGCTCTACATGGCGCTCAGCAAAGCCTTCAAGGGCCAGTTCGTGGATTTCATCAACTACAGCCAGGACGGCATGGAGCTTCTTTTTGAAACCAGCAGCGATCGCAACCCGGGCACGTACTACCTGATCAATCGGCACAACAACAAGGTGCGCAAGCTGTTCGACACCCAGCCCTCCATCCATCCGGCACAGATGTCCCAACGCGTGCCGTTTCGCTTCAAGTCCAGCAGTGGCATGGAGCTGGGAGGCATACTCACGCTGCCGCGCGGCCGCGCCAGGACCCATCTGCCGATGGTGCTGGTTCCGCATGGCGGACCGTACTATGTGAGCGATGACTGGTTCTTCGACTCGGACGCGCAGATGCTGGCCAGTCGTGGCTACCTGGTGTTGCAGGTCAATTTCCGTGGATCGTCGGGCCGCGGCCCGGGCTTCTATCAGTCCGGCTTCAAACAGTGGGGCACGGGCATGCAGCAGGACCTGGCCGACGGCGTGAAATGGGCCATCGCGCATCATTACGCCGACCCCGACCGCATCTGTGTCTACGGCGGTAGTTTCGGCGGATATTCGGCACTGATGCAGGTCATCCGCCACCCGAAGCTGTACAAGTGCGCGGTCAGCTACGACGGCGTCACCGATCTCAACATGGATATCAAGAAGAGCGACACGGGCCAGTATGCTTCGGGCCTGAACTACTTCCACATGGTGCTTGGCGATACCGCCGCGATCCGCGCCGCGAACTCCCCGGTGAACCTGGTCGACAAGATCCACGTGCCGGTTTTCCTGATTCACGGCAAGGATGACAAGCGGGTTCCATACGCCGAGGCCACCGAAATGCGGGCCGCGTTGGAAAAGGCCGGCAAACCCTACGAATGGATGGCCAAGTCCGGCGAAGGCCACGGCTTCTACAACACCAACAACCGCCTGGAAATGTATACCAGGCTGCTGGCATTCCTGAAAAAGAACATCGGCCCCGGCGCCCCGGTGCAAGCCTCGCAGTGACCGCAGCAGGCCCCAGGTCATTGATCAAAAAAAACCCGGCACTTGCCGGGTTTTTTTGGCTTCGTGCGACAGCTAGTGATGCAGCAGTGCCCACGCGCGCGGGCCCAGGAGAAGGCCCCAGCACAGCAGGACCAGCATCATGAGCAGGAAGACCGCCGCCGACCCCATATCCTTGGCGCGGCCGGCGAGTTCGTCAAATTCCAGGCTGATCTTGTCGACCACGGCCTCGATGCCGGAGTTGAGCAGCTCGGCACTCAACACCAGCAGCGGCGTACCGGCCAGCAACAGCTTCTGCACCGGACCATCCCCCAGCCACAGGCCCAGCGGCAGCAGCACCATCGCCAGATACAACTCGAAGCGAAACGATGCCTCGTGGCACCATGCCGCGCGCAAACCCTTGAGCGACCAGATCAGGGCCCTCCAGATTTGCCGCGGGCCCCGCGGTTCGATGCTGGACATGCTTGCTCCCCCTCACCATGTCCGGACGACGGGATGGATGCGTCCGGATCAGAACTGTTGGCTGCTGCTGGAACACGATTGAGGCATTCCGAATCGCGCTGCATCATGCCACAGGCAGCTCGTGCGAAACGACTGCGGAAGCGTCCACACTCGTCATGATGCAACGCAACATGCCTTGCCGACATGATCAGGTACCCTTGGGCGATTGCATCCTGACCAAGTGCCCGGGGCGGCACGTAGTGGTCAGGATTTTCCTTGAATCACACGGAATTTCGCATGACAAACACACAAGCACCGGTCTCGCAAACCCGCTCGTTCAGCACCGTATTCCTGATCGAGATGTGGGAGCGTTTCGGCTACTACGGCATGCAGGCGCTGATTGTCTACTTCATGGTCCAGCGCCTGGGCTTTCCTGACGACCGCGCGCAGCTGACATGGGGCGCCGCCGCGGCGCTGATCTACGTGGCACCGGCCATTGGCGGCTGGATCGGCGACAAGGTTCTGGGCACACGGCGCACGATGCTGCTGGGCGCCTTCATCCTGGCCCTGGGCTATGCCTTCATGGCAGTGCCGGGGCAGAGCGTGTGGTTCCTGTTCTGTTCGCTGGGGATCGTGGTTGTGGGCAACGGCCTGTTCAAGGCCAATGCAGGTAACCTGGTGCGCAAGATCTACGAGGGCGACGATTCCAAGATCGACAGCGCCTTCACCATCTACTACATGGCGGTGAACATCGGCTCGACGATTTCCATGCTGTTGACCCCCTGGATCAAGGACTACGTCAACGAGCATTACGGTCACGAGCTGGGCTGGCATGCTGCCTTTGCGGTCTGCAGCGTCGGCCTTCTGGTCGGCCTGGGCAACTACGCCATAATGCGCCATACGCTCGACCACGTCGGTTCGGAACCGGACGACAAACCCATGAACATGGCCAAGTTCGGGGCAGTGATCGCCCTGGGCATTGTTGCCGTATTCGCCTCTGCACTGGTGCTGCAATACGAGAACGTGGCCCGGATCTTCGTCTACGCCGCCGGTATCGTGGTCCTGGGTATCTTCATCTACCTGATCAGCCAGAGCGAGAAACGCGAGCGCGCCGGCCTGGCCGCTGCATTGATCCTGACCATTCAGACGGTGTTTTTCTTCATCTTCTACCAGCAGATGTCGACCTCGCTGAACCTGTTTGCGCTGCGCAACGTGAACCCGAGCTTCGATCTGTTCGGCTGGCACTTGTGGGATTGGAAGCCGGCCCAGTTCCAGTCGTTCAACCCGATCTGGATCATGCTGCTGAGTCCGATCCTGGCAGTCATCTACACCAGGGCGGGAAACAAGGACAAGGATATTTCGGTCGCCGCCAAGTT
>NZ_JAQIBU010000369.1 GCF_027858935.1 Oleiagrimonas sp.
CAGATGACCATCCACGGCAAGCGCGAGGGCTTCACCCTGGCCGACTTCCGCGCCTGCGCCCAGTCCGCCATGCTCAAGCGTGGGCGCGACAAGGTGATCCTGGAGGAAGTGATCGAGACCGTGCGGCAGTGGCCGGCATTTGCAGAGCAGGCTGGGCTGAGCGAATTGCAGACCGAACAGATCGCGCGGGCGCATCGGCTGCAGTTTGCCAGTGTCGGATAAGTCTCCATTCATCAAGGATGGATCGATCGTCCATCGAGCCGCATGCCAAATAAAACAACGCAGGTGTTGAATGTACAACAAACAACCTGTAGCTTGTTTTTTAGGTTTTCAACGCAGAGGTTGAGTCCTCATGGACATCATACGAGTGCCGGAGCAAGTCGGTACGGTGCTGAGGGCTGCCCGCGTGCAACAGGGGATGACGCAGGCAGAGGTGGCTGAAAAGATTGGGGTATCACCTCAAGCCATGTCGCGCCTGGAAAAAAATGCAGGACGCGCTTCGTTCGACCGCATTCACCGCCTTTGCTTGTTGCTTGGTTTGGAGGTGGTGCTGAGGCCAAGGGGGCATCCTGGGACACAAAAGAACCTGCGGTATGAGGAGTGGTAAGTCATGCCTCCCCGTGTCGTCAAAGCGCTCGATATCTGGATGAACGGACACCGCGTGGGGCGGTGGGATCGAGGCGGTGCGGGGGCGGATCGTCTCACCTACGATTCAGCGTGGATCGCGGCATCCAGTGGCCGCCCTCTATCTTTGTCCTTGCCGGTCACCTTCGGTCACGGACCAAGCGCACCCGTGCCCATTCGTGGCGATGTTGTTACGTCCTATTTTGACAATCTTATTCCTGACAACGAGCGCATCCTGCAGCGGATGCGCGAGCGCTACGGTACGCGTTCAACCACCGCATTCGATCTGCTGAGTGCCGTTGGTCGGGACTGTGCCGGGGCCGTGCAGCTCGTCCCGGCAGGTGAGGCGCCCAACGATGTGAAGGTTATCGAATGCCAGCCTCTGGATGAGGCAGGGGTCGCCCAGCTTCTCCGGGATCTTCCTGCGACAGATCGATGGACGCGCGAGGAAACCGAGGCCTTTCGCCTGTCGATTGCGGGCGCGCAAGAGAAGACCGCATTGCTTCTCCATGAGGGAAACTGGTGTATTCCCCAAAGATCCACGCCGAGCACGCATATCTTCAAGTTGCCCCTTGGGCGGGTGGCCAACATGCAGGCCGACATGAAAGATTCGGTCGAGATCGAGTGGCTGTGCATGCAGCTGGCTGGCGCGTTGGGTTTGCCCGTGGCAAATACTGAAATAGGTTGCTTCGAAGATCAGAAAGCCCTGATCGTGGAACGCTTCGACCGCAAATTATCCAGTGACGGCACCTGGTGGCAGCGCATCCCACAAGAAGACTTCTGCCAGGTCTTTGGACTGCCTCCAACGCTCAAGTACGAGGCCGATGGAGGGCCGGGCATTCAAGGCATCATGGACAGATTGCAGGGTTCGGAACGGCCCGAGCAAGACCGCGCTACATTTTTCCGGGCGCAGATCGTTTTTTGGCTCATGGGGGCCACCGATGGCCATGCAAAAAATTTCAGTATTCACCTCATGCCAGGTGGCTGCTATCAGCTGACGCCGTTGTACGACATCCTGTCCACGTATCCGGTACAGGGCACAGGGGCGAATCATCTGGATTCGCGCAGGGCCAAATTGGCCATGGCCGTCCGAAGCAAGCATGCACACTATCTGCTTCACGACATCCATCGCTGGCATTGGATTTCGATGGCGGAAAAATTGGGTCTACAGGGAGCGGGAAAGATGATCGATGAACTGGTTCATCAGGTTCCTGAAGCCATGGATAGCCTCTCGGACCGGTTGCCAGCGGGCTTTCCCTCGTACGTGTTCGAGACGATAAACACAGGCATGACGGAGGCTGCAAAGCGTATCGCGAGAGAACCGGACAGGCGCAGTTGAAGAAGGATGACGCCAGGTGCGGAGGTGTCCGTCCCGAAAAATTATCCCTGACAGCGTTTTTCCCAAAGGGGTTGATGGGCAGCCATTGGCTGCGCATGTGTGCATCCGTGGGTCTCAATTTCACCCAGCTTCGCCGCCGTGCGATGACATTGCTGGACACCATGCACAACGCACTGCCCGAGGTCGCTCGGGATCTTCCCTTGGACGACGATGCGCCTTTGGTAAAGCACGTCCATACCAACGTATCGACCTGTTGCACATGGCTGCGAGAGCGCATGCATCAATCCCTAACGTGATCCGATGAAAACATCATCGAGCGCGCCTCAAGGAACGTGGTACAACGGAAATTGTCACTGGCACCTTTTCTCGTACTGGTAATGCGCCAGCTGGACCTGCCCATGGCCTAACTGGAAGAACAATTCCGCCGCATGCTGTTCATCGTGGTCGCTGCGCAACCAGGACGACCACGTCAAGAACATCGCCTTCCTGATGAATCCGCGGGGCGCATGGTCTCTGTCCACCGCTTTCGACGCGACCTACAGCTACAACCCCAACGGCGCCTGGACCGCTACCCACCAGATGACCATCAACGGCAAGCCGAAAAAGCGGTCTGAGGGAATTAAATCGGCTTAACTGCCTCCGTCCTCTTTAATTTGGTTGGCGGATTTACGGCCCAGTATGGCTTCTCATCTTATAGGGCAGGGACACCCACTTCCGAAAGTAGCCGATATGCTGGGTCGTAAAAGCTTGGCGCCCGACTTGGGTCCTCGTCGCTTCCTTCCGGCACGACAATCACCATGCCTTGTCGAGCCCGAGTCAGCAGCACCCGATACGCATTGAGGAGGTAACGCTGGCGAATATCCTTTCGGACGTGCTCCCAACGATTTCCCTTGAACCCGAAGTAGTCCCATTGCCCAGCATTGTGCCGCAAGTCGCCGTCCCATACGACACATGTCCAGTCGAGTTCGAGCCCTTGGATCTGGAATTCCGTTGCAACATCTTCTAGATAGTAGGAAGACCTCACGTCACTCTTGTTTTCGAGGAACCAGCGGACTGGATCGACCTTGACGCGGACGTCGATTGCGTGCGGTTTTAGCCTTTGCGCTTGGGACGAGACGACGATTCCGTAGCGTTCGCTACCACGGGCCCGCTGACGCAACCAAGCCTTGGCGGCGGAGAGGCTGCGAGTCAAGCGGATCGGGAAGTTCGGCAAGATCTCCGACAGCGCTTCGCGTGCCGCGCCTATTTCCAGCGCAAGCAGGCAGTTGACAAATTCTGAGACACGCTCCGAGCGGAACGATCGCATTGAAGCAGCAAGGTGGAGGGCCTCGTCCCAGCGGACACGTGGGTTGTTTTCGAGCGCGTGCAGTTCATCCTCGGCGTTGTATTCGATTTCGCGCAATCGCGGTGAGAGATACACGGACCAGTCGTCAAAGCGCTTGCGTATTGCCGTGAGCCATTCGCTGATCCCGGCTTCGCCGGTGTTGATCTCTTGGCCGCTTCCCACGAGGCATACGACAACAGCCCAATCGCGATGGCGATCCAGACATGAGACCAGAAACGCAGGTTCGGACTGATCAAATCCCTCAACGCCTTTCTTGCGACTCATGAAGCTGGTCGTCTGGTGCAGGTCCCATGCGCGCTGGGCCTCGTCGAACAGAGCGATGTGCTCGATCGGCGCCTCCGCACTTGCGAGACAATCATCTCGAAAGTGATGCACGTTCTGGATGAATTGTTTGACCGCGCTACGAGCCTGTCCGATGCGCAGAGTTTTCTTCATTGTCCGTGCCCGAACTACCTGATCCCTAGCGAGGGCTTCGTGAAGGACGCTAACGAGGGGGCCGTTCCCGGATAGATAAACACTGTAGAGGCTGTCATCTTCATCGTTATGCCGGTTGGCGATGTCCAGGCCAACTAGTGTTTTCCCTGCTCCGGGTACGCCGGTCACGAAGAAGATCGCCTTTTCTCTGCGCTCACGTACTTCGGCGATCAGGTGGGAGAGTCGGTTCGAGGTTACCGAGAGGTTTTCGGCACCAGCATCGTTGCGTGAGATTTCCTTGACCGAGTGGCCTGCATACAGCGCACGCGCCGCTTCGACAATGGTTGGCGTTGGATGATAGTGGCCATCTTGCCAGACGACCGGATCAATCGACTTTCGCGGGAAGTGCTCGAGCCCCATCTGGATGGCGTCAGCTAGACCAAGTGCGCCGCAGGTGATGGGCATCACAACATCGTCTTCGTGGGGTCCGGCGGTGATGCAAGGCAAGACCCCGCTTGCTTTGGTTGCAACAAGAACGGGGACAATCGGAATATGGTGGCTGGCGTCGTGAAAATTCTTCAGATCGAGCGCGTAATCCCAGACTTGATCAATCGCATCACTCGAAAAAGTGTTGGCGCCTACCTTGAATTCGATGACGAAAAGGACGTGCTCGAGCACGAGGATGGTGTCCGCCCGACGGCCCAATCGCGGGATGTCATATTCGAAAAAAAGCGCACCAACCGATACGGCATAGGGATGAAGCAAACCTTTCAATATCGAGATTTGCTCCAACCAGGCGGCCTTTTGGCTCGGCTCGTCAGCAAATCCAGACCAGCGCGCCAGTGCTCCGAAAATGGAATCCGGATCTTCCTCAAGGAATTGGCTGATTGGTGCCCCATATCCCCAACGCTTGCGCAACGTTGTTTGTTCCATTGTTCGGCCAGCATTGATCTACCCTGCCCAGGTTAGCGCAAGCAGGGGCCTCATTCACTCACTTAAAAACGGTTCCGGTTGACTTGCGCCCGATGGGATCGAGGCTCAGGAAAAAATCGTCTCATCGATGATCGCCTTCAGGTCAGCCCCACCTCCCCGGCCGCCTTGGCGATGGCCGAGTCATCGGAGTTCAGCTGCAGCTGCTCGGTGGCACCTTGATGAAGCTTGCGGACCCGGAGAGGTGCCCATGGTCTTGGCCGCGGGTGCCCCGCTGCGTGCGGTGTTGCCAGCCTGGCAACATTCGTCGCCGAAAAGGCAGCCCACGGCATCTGGGCGTTGCCTGCTCCGCTAATTTCAGACAAGGCATGAAGTGAAATGAACGACCGTCGCTGATTTCCCGCAAGGCCGAAAAGAGAACATGGTGTCAGGGATCGTTTACGTCCCAGCTTGCCGGGCCTTATTTGCCGCCGTAGCTTGCCTCGTCTTCGTTGATGCGCGGTTCCGTATTCAGATGCAGATGGTCGCGTATCCAGGCGGCAAAGGCGTCCTCGGCCAGTGAGCCTTCGGCCAGGGCAAGCATGTTGACGTATTTCTCTTCGTCGCTGGCGACGAGTTCGGCGTGGTTAAGGGCCAGGAATACGCGGTAGGCCACATGCGCTGTGCGCTTGTTGCCGTCGACGAAGGGGTGGTTGCGGGCCAACGCGTACGCCAGTGCTGCGGCCAGGCTGGCGAGGTCCGGCGACGGGTCGCCGTCGGCATGCATCTGTTGCGGGCGGGCGAGGGCGGATTCCAGTAGCGTTTCATCACGCACGCCGTTGCCGCCGCCGTGCTCGGCGAGCTGGCGGTCGTGGATGGCCAGGGCCAGGGTTTTTTCGATCCACACGATCATGATGGCCGGCCGTTACTGCGCCAGCTTGTGCAGAACCTGGCGGTCCTCGCGCATGATTTCCTCGGCCACGTCCATCTGCGCGGCGAGCTTGGGGTCGTAGGCGGTCAGGCGGATGCCGTCCGGGGTTTCCACGGCGTACAGTTCGTCGCCCTTTTGCAGGCGCAGGCGGGTGAGCAGTTCCCGGGGCAGGATCACGCCGGCGGAGTTGCCGATGGTGGTGATCTTCAGCTTCATGGGG
>NZ_JAQIBU010000371.1 GCF_027858935.1 Oleiagrimonas sp.
ACGCCCAGGCCAAGGCCCGGGAAAATGTACGTGTTGTTGACCTGATCGACAGTGAACGTATGGCCGTCCACCTCGATCGGGTCGAAAGGACTCCCCGTGCCGATCAGCGCACGTCCTTCAGTCCATCCCATCACGTCCGCAGGCGCAGCCTCGCAGTCGGATTCGGGGTTGGATAGCGGCAGGATGATCGGTTGGCTGACCTGCTCGGCCATGCAACGCACCACCGATTCGCTGAAGGCACCACCCTGACCGGAGACGCCCAGCAATACCGTGGGGCCGACATGGCGCACCACATCCATCAGGTCGATACGCTCGCCGTCGATGTCCTGCCAGTCCTCGACCTCAGAACGCGAGCGTGCGAAGGGTTTCTGGAAAGTCTCGAGCTCCTTGTCGTCTTCCAACAACAGGCCTTGCTTGTCCAGCGCGTAGAAGCGCTGCCGGGCGTCTTCCCCGGACAGGCCCTCCTCGACCATCATGTGCATCAGCAGTCTTGCGATACCGCAGCCGGCAGAGCCCGCGCCGAAAATCACCACGGTCTGGTCTTTCAGCTTCGAACCGGTGGCGCGTGCTGCCGCCAGCAAGGTGCCGGCAGCCACCGCGGCGGTTCCCTGCACGTCGTCGTTGAAGGTGCACAACTGATCGCGATAGCGTTTCAGAAGGCGCAGGGCATTGGGTCGCGCGAAGTCCTCGAACTGCAGCAGCACGTGCGGCCAGCGTTTGTTCACCGCCGCGACAAAGGCGTCGACGAAATCATCGTAGTCCTTGCCGCGGATACGCCCGTGGCGCCAGCCGATGTATTCCGGATCATCCAACCGGTCCCGATTGTCCGTGCCGGTATCGAGCAGGATCGGCAAGGTCGTGGCTGGATCGATACCGGCACAGGCGGTATACAGGGACAGCTTGCCGATAGGAATACCCATGCCGCCCGCGCCCTGGTCCCCCAGGCCAAGGATCCGCTCGCCGTCACTGACGACGATCACGCGGACCTTGTCAAACCGCGGGTGTTGCAGCACCGCTTCGAGGCGATCGCGATGCGGGTAACTGACGAAAAGCCCACGCGGATGGTGCCAGTGGCGACTGAATTTCTCGCATCCCACACCTACTGTCGGGGTGTAGACGATCGGCAGCATCTGCTTCAAGTTGCGCTCCAGCAGCGCGTAGAACAGGGTCTCATTGGCATCCTGCAAACCGCGCAACTGCAGGTATTTCTGGAAGTCGTCCTGCAACTCGTGCACGGCATCCAGGCGTCGCTCGATCTGGTCGTCCAGGGTTCCGTGATGCGGCGGCAACAAGCCATGGAGCATGAAGAGGTCGCGTTCATGGTCGCTGAAGGCCGTGCCCTTGTTGAGCAAGGGGTCGGTCAATAGGTCGACACCGTCCTTGTCCACGGTCAGCGCGTTGGTTTCCTTGGTATCGGCCATGCCTTCACTCCAATTCAGGGTTTGCCCTGCCTGATATCAACGACGTCGGGCCAACATGCGCTTTGTATCGGCGATGGCCTTTGATGGATTCAGGCCCTTGGGGCAGGCGCTGGTGCAATTCATGATGGTGTGGCAGCGATACAGCTTGAAGGTATCGTCCAGTGCATCCAGACGTTCGCCGGTGCGGTCATCACGGCTGTCGACCAGCCAACGGTGCGCCTGCAGCAGGATCGCCGGACCCAGGAACTTGTCGCCGGTCCACCAGTAACTTGGGCACGACGTGGCGCAGCAGAAACACAGGATGCATTTGGAATCCTCGTCGACCTTGTCGCGGTCTTCGGGCAGCTGCAGGCGTTCGCGCTCGGGTTCGGCCTGATCGTTCTTCAACCACGGCTCGATCGATTCGTACTGTGCATACAGGCGTCTGAGGTCCCCCACCAGATCCTTGATCACGTCCAGATGGGGCAACGGCGACAAGCGAACCGGCCCCTCGCCCAGGTCATCGATATGACAAAGACAGGCCAGCTGGTTGGTGCCATTTATGTTCATGGCACACGAACCACACACGCCCTCGCGACAGGAACGTCGCAAGGCAATGGATGGATCAATCTCGTCAATGATCTTCAGGATGGCGTCCAGCACCATCGGACCGCAGTCGTCCAGGTCGAGCGAATAGGTATCCATGCGCGGCAGCGCATCGCGCGCCGGATCGTAACGGTAGATGCGGAATGTCTTCAGGTTGTCGCTGTCACCCTCGTGCTTCCAGTGCTTGCCTTCCTGCACGCGTGAGTTTTTGGGTAGCCGTAGTTCAGCCATGTTGGACTCCTCAGATCTTGCGCTCGGTGGGCGGGAAGGTCTTGGCATCGTCGCGACCGGTATCCAGACGCACCGGGCGAAAGTCGATGTCGACGCGTCCAGCCTCGCTCCAGGCGACGGTGTGCTTGAGCCAGTTCTCGTCGTCGCGTTCCTCGTGGTCATCGCGGATGTGCGCGCCGCGCGACTCGGTGCGCACCATGGCCGACTGCGCCAGCACGCTGGCCTGTTGGCAGAGGTTTTGGACTTCCAGTGCCGTGACCAGCTCCATGTTCCAGGTCAGGTCGGGGCTGGTGACACCGATGTCCGCAATCTGCCCGGACATTTCCTCCAGCATGTCGATGCCTTCCTGCATGGAGTCCTGCTTGCGGAACACGCCAAAATGGTTCTGCATGATCTTCTGCATGCCCGCACGCACCTGCCCCGGGTTGCCGCCCGTCGCGTTGTGACGCAGGGCGTCGAAACGTTCTAGGATCTTTTCCTCGCAATCCTTGGGGCTGCTCGGGGTGTCGCTGTCGGGATCGATGATTTCAGCCGCACGCAATGCAGCGGCACGACCGAACACGATGATGTCCAGCAGGCTGTTGGTGCCCAGGCGGTTGGCGCCGTGGACCGATACACAAGCGGTCTCGCCCACGGCCATCAAGCCGGGGACCGTGGCATTCGGGCCGCCCAGGCGCGGATTGACCACCTCGCCATGGATGTTGGTGGGAATGCCGCCCATGCAGTAGTGCGCCGTCGGCACCACCGGGATCGGCTCCTTGCGGATGTCGATATTGAGGAAGATGCGCACTGTCTCGATGATGCCCGGCAACTTGCTTTCCAGCACCTCGTCGTCGATTTCTTCCAGGTGCAGCAGGATGTGGTCTCCGTCCTCGCCGCAACCGCGGCCTTCGCGCATCTCCACGCCTTCGGCATGGCTGACGATATCGCGGCTGGCGAGATCTTTTTCATGTGGCGCGTACTTGGGCATGAAACGATCACCGTCGCCATTGGTGAGATAGCCGCCCTCCCCGCGCGCCCCTTCGGTGATCAGGCAACCCGAGCCCACCAGTCCGGTGGGATGAAATTGCACAAACTCCATGTCCTGCAGCGGCACGCCGGCGCGCAGGGCCATGGCATTGCCGTCACCAGTGCAGGTATGCGCGGACGTGCAGGACTCGAACACGCGTCCGCAGCCGCCGGTGGCCAGCACGGTCTGCTTGGCACGGAAGCGGTGCAAGGTGCCGTCTTCCAGACTGAAGGCGAGCAGGCCGCAGCAGGCACCGTCTTCGTCCATCAACAGGTCAATGGCGAAGTATTCGATGAAAAACTGCGCCTTGTGCTTCAGGCATTGCTGGTAAAGCGTGTGCAGGACGGCATGGCCGGTGCGGTCAGCGGCGGCGCAGGCACGCGCCGCCATCTCGCCTTCGGCGCAGTGCGTGGTGTGCCCGCCGAACTTGCGCTGGTAGATGCGCCCGTCCTCGGTGCGTGAAAACGGCACGCCCATGTGTTCCAGCTCGACCACCGAAGGAATTGCCTCGTGGCAGAGGTAGGCGATGGCGTCCTGGTCACCCAGCCACACCGAGCCGGCTACGGTGTCATACATGTGCCAGTGCCAGTCGTCCTCCATGATGTTGCCCAGCGCCGCGGCAATGCCGCCTTGTGCCGCAGTGGTGTGCGAGCGGGTCGGAAAAACCTTGCTGATGCATGCGGTTTTCAAACCTGTGGATGCCATGCCCAGGGTGGCGCGCAATCCGCCGCCGCCGGCTCCCAGCACGATCACGTCGTAGTCGTGATCCACGATGTCATAAGCCGTTGCCATAAATACGTTCCTTTTAGAGCGCCAGATGGATCAGTGCCGCTACCGCACCGACGCCGAGCAGGAGCCCGATCGCCTTGACCACAAGCACGCAAACAGCGCGCAGGCCCTCGTGGTGCACGTAATCCTCGAGGATGATCTGCAGTCCGATGACTGCATGGCGCAGCGCGATGACGATGAACAGCGCCATGATCACGGCGTTGACCGGCCACGCCAGCCAAGCGGCGGCGGCGGCCTGGCTGGCCGTGCTCATGCGCACCACGCTGACCGCGAACCAGATGGCCAGGGGAATCAGGGCCATCGCGGTCAGGCGCTGCACGCGAAACGTTGCCGCGCCGGCACGCCCCGCGCCAAGGCCACGGGCCTGGTGATAGTGATTGCTGTGCCGCAGCTGGCTCAGCAGCGCAGGGCTGGTCGGCGTGCGCTCGACCTTGATGACCTCGTTCCCGTCTTCGCCGGCGTCGTCGTCCTGATGGTCATTCGCAGGCTGCTTTTCCCTGGCTTCGTTGTGCGAATCCACGGCAGAGTCGTCTGCGGACTTTTGCGCGCTGGACGCGTCGACTGCCGATGTTTTCTCCGAGGCCTTTGCGGGGGCGTCGTCCTGCCGATTTTTTCCTTTGTCATTCATGATGCTTTGCTCCTCAAGCCAGGAGGACGATCAGCCAGACCGCCAACGTCAGCAGGGCCGTCATGACCAGCACGGCGATACCGCTGCGGTTAACGGTGGGCATGTCAAAGCCGATGCCGGCATCCCAGAAAAGATGGCGGATGCCGTTACTGAGATGGAACGCCAATGCGAGCGTCCAGCCAAACAGCACAATCTGACCGGCGATGGAGGTGTACAGCCAGGCCGTGCCGGCATAGGTCTCTCCACCGATCGCCACTGCAGCCACCCACCAGCTCAGGGCCACTGCGCCCAGCGCCAGGACAATGCCGGTAAAGCGATGCAGGATCGACAACGTCGAGGTGATCTGCGGCTTGTACCAGGTCAGGTGGGGCGAAAGTGGTCGGCTCATGGTTTTGTCCTCACTGTCTTTGGTTGCGTCCGCTCGTACGATCGTGTCGCTCAGTGTTCAGACCACGACCTTTTTGCATGTCCGCCCCCTCGGATCAGGTGGGAAGTGTCCGGGCAGGGCCCCGGGCTTGAGGCGCGCGGAACGTCGGTAACCATTGGATTTTTGTGAGCTCACGACGCACCTGGGACCCGACTTGCGCCCGCAAGGCACGTGCGCGCAGGAAAGCGAACCCGCCACCGGTCTTCACGCCGGAAGGCATGCTTTGAGCACGCCTATGCACCGCTCACCCCCGATCCGGTCATGCGCTTGGGATCGGCGATCCGGTCGAACTCGTCTTCGTCCATGTAGCCCAATGACAGCGTTGCATCCTTCAACGTGCTGCCCTCTTCGCTGGCCTTGTGGGCAATTTCGGCGGCCTTGTCGTAGCCAATTTCCGGACTGAGTGCCGTCACCAGCATCAGTGATTGCCGCAGATCGGTGTCGATGGTGGCGTCGTCAAGCTCGGTGCCTTCCACCGTGTACTGGCGAAACATGTCGCATCCGTCAGAGAGGATCGAATTGGCGCGCAATACGTTGTTGATCAGGATCGGGCGCATGGCATTGAGCTCGAAATTGCCTTGGCTGCCGGCAAAGGCAACCGCATTGTCGAGGCCGATCACCTGGATGGCGATCATCACCAATGCCTCGCACACGGTCGGATTGACCTTGCCTGGCATGATCGAGGAGCCGGGTTCGGTTTCGGGCAGTTTCAGCTCACCGATTCCGCAACGCGGACCGGAGCCCAGCCAGCGCAGGTCATTGGCGATCTTCATCAGGGCCACTGCGAGTCCGCGCAATGCGGCCATCACCGCAACGGTGGGATCCAGCGAGCCCTGTGCCGCAAACTTGTTGGGGGCCGTGACAAACGGCCGGTTCGTCAGTTCGGCCAGTGTCTGCGCCATGGCCTTGCTGAAGTGTTCGGGTGCGTTCAGGCCGGTGCCAACGGCGGTGCCGCCGGCTGCCAGCGGATACAACCCGTCGCGTGCCTGCTGCAGACGCCTGAGTGCATCGCGCAGCTGCGCTTCATACCCGGACCACTCCTGCCCCACGGTCAGTGGAACCGCATCCTGTAGATGCGTTCGTCCGATCTTGGGACGTTGCATCCACTGCGCGGCCTTGGTGCCGATGGCCGCTGCCAGCTTTTCCACGGCGGGGAAAAGCTGCTCTTCCAGCGCCTGCACCATGGCAATGTGCATGGCGGTGGGGAAACTGTCGTTGGACGACTGGCCCATGTTGACGTGATCGTTCGGATGCACCGGGTCCTTGGCGCCCAGTTCGCCGCCCAGCAACTGGATGGCGCGATTGGATATCACCTCGTTCACATTCATGTTGGACTGCGTGCCGGACCCGGTCTGGTAGACGTACAACGGGTAGCTCTCGTCCAGCATGCCGTCGATGGTCTCGTCGCATGCCTGAATGATGGCATCGGCGGTGTCAGCGTCCATCCGTCCCGCCTGCTTGTGCAACAGGGCGGAGGCTTTCTTGACGTACCCGTAGGCGTGATACACCGCCTTGGGCATGCGTTCGTCGCCGATCGAGAAATGAATCAGCGAACGCTGGGTCTGCGCACCCCAGTAACGGTTCGCCGGTACGTCGATCTTGCCCATTGAATCGCTTTCGGTGCGCTTGCCCTTGGCGTCGATGCCAACCGGCATGTCACTGTGGTTTTCTCGCTTTCCAAGTGTCATGTCGAGGCACAAATGACGGTCTGGCCGTCGAACCTGTTCGAGGCGTCAGCATCAAAGTACATTCTCCACATACTACATGCTGGTCGCTTAACCTGATCCGAATTCACACGGCAATCCGGAGCGCTGAAGCTTTGCAAACGCGCATCGCCTTCTGCATTCCATGCAATTGGTTGTGCGCTCTGGATGCCTCAAGGGATCGCTGTCGCCAATGGATACAGCACCAAGAATCCGCCAGCCGATGATAGTCCAGGCGACTTTTCATCCATCCCGAACACACCCCCCTGGGCATCGCGAAGCCACTCCGAACAACATGTTTCCGGCGATTGCTGAAGCGCCTCGCTGGTTCGAATCCGTGCACGACATTTGCGCGGCACACGATTGAACCTGGTAAGTCGCGCTTCATTGGGATTCTGGTTTGCGCATGCATCAGATGGACTACCCTTGCTCATGCAGAAGTCACGGGTTTATCAAGATTCAGCACGTCTGCGCATGCAGGATCCATTCTCGCTCCGCCCATGCGCGCGCCAATAGAAAGATGGGGAAGTGGCGCATGCTCAAGCTCCATTTGTGACTGACCGTCGACAGCGATAACAGTGCCTCCTGCTCAATGCCATGCAGGCCATCGATGGAGTGGAGCATGCCGTGGAAGCGACCGATCTCAAGCAGCGATTCTCATGCAGCAATGCTCTGACGATGATTCCACCTCGCCAGGTCGACCCTGCGCCACAGGCTCAGGCCGACATACGTTGATGGTCGGAGCGGATACGCAACGAGCTGCGACGCTTGTGTGTCGTGTCGCCCAGGAGTGGGCCGAAAATGAAGTTTCTGCGCTGGTGTTCGAGCCCGCACAAATCGAGCTCAACAAAGTGACGGAAGAAATTGTTGCCCGCCATACCCGAAATTGTTGACGGCCTGTAATCCAGGCAACCGCTTGCATTTGGGCGATTTTGATGGCCACCGCATCGTTACTGTCCCGCTCACCGGATCCCGCGCATAATGGCGCGATGCTGGTCGCTCCCACCGCCGCCTTCGACCTCCACGCCGTCGCGCAACGCCTGCTTGATCAGGGCTACCGATTGCTGGCTGCGCTGCCGTTGCTGGTGCTGTCGCTGCTGGTCATTTTGCTGGCATGGTGGGTGGGCGGATGGATCGCCCGCCGACGCCTGTTCGAAACACGCGCCCATACCAATCCGTTCCTGCGAGAGCTGGTGGCCACCACCGTGCACTGGGGCGTTTTGCTGATAGGCGTATTGATCGCCCTGGAAATCATGAACGCCACGGCGTTGGTCGGTGCAGTGGTGGGTACCGCCGGCATCATGGGCGTGGCGCTGGGCTTTGCCTTCAAGAATATCCTGGAGAACTACCTGGCCGGCATCCTGATGAGCCTGAAGCAACCGTTCGCGCCGAAAGACAACGTCCAGATCAATGGTCACGAGGGAGTAGTGGTCTCCCTCAATGCCCGCTCCACCGTCCTGATGACTCTGGATGGCAACCACGTGCGCCTGCCCAACGCGATGGTCTTCTCCAGTGTCATCGTCAATTACACGCGCAACCCGCGGCGGCGATTCGAGGTCGCAATCGGCGTGGGCGTCGATGAGGATCTGGTGCAGGTCCAGCGGATTGGCGTAGCCGAGATGCAGCGCATGGCGGGCGTACTGGCCGAGCCGCCCGCACGGGCGTGGATCCTTTCACTGGGTGACTCGAACGTGGTCCTCGGGTTCTACGGCTGGGTCGATCAGCGCGCGCACGACTTCCTTCAGGTGCGCAGCGAGGCCATTCGGCGTATCAAGGCCGAGCTGGATGCCGCAGAAGTGGACATGCCCGAACCCATCTATCGGGTGCAACTGGACCAGGCACCGAGCATCCCCACCACGCCGAGTCCGCCACAGCCCTCGGACGACGAGGCTCTCGATACCCGCGCCACCTCGGACATCAATCAGCAGATCGCCGCCGATCACGTCAGCCAGAGTGGCAACCTGCTGGACTCGAACGCACCACGTGAATAAGCGGCCGCGAACGGTGGACGAAACCACTTGGTGGCAAAACACGACTCGTCAACGGGGTAGAAAGTAGTTGCAACCACATGGCCCCTGCCCCAGGGGCGCACGGTTCGCGGTCATCCGCACCTGCAGCCAGAGCACTCAAGTGGGACGTGGCGTAGCGCGCATGCTGCTTGACGAAGGCGCGCGACAGGCTGTGATCGATGCACGCCGACCCCGCGCCGCTTTCAGCGAAGCACAAGCCATGCTGCACCAGCCCGTATGAACGCATTACGCTGCGGCGACCCAATCGCGCTGCTCCAGACCAGTATCCGCTTGGCGAGGTGCCTTTCTGGAACCACATGAACCGGCCTGAGCCCATCAAGCGGGCGTCGCAGTATTCGACGTGGTGATGGCGTCCGGCGCGCGCACCACGTTGTCGCCACCGCCCCGCTTGGCCTTATACAGCGCCTGATCGACCCGACGCAGCAACGTGGAAAGACTGTCCCCGTCCTCGACCATCGTGACGCCGAACGAGGCGGTCACCCCGGGCAGCGGATCCATGGACAATCCGGCAATGGCCGCGCGCAAACGCTCGGCCACCTGCAGCAGGCTGGCAGCATCCACGTCCGGCACCACCACCATGAACTCCTCACCGCCCCAACGGGTCACGCACGCGTCCTTTCGCAGCAGCGACTGACAGCGACGGGCGACCTGCTGCAGCACCTGGTCGCCGACCGGGTGGCCGTGGGTATCGTTGATGGCCTTGAAATGGTCCATGTCGAACATGATCACCCCCGCAGGGGTCCCTGCAGAGAGAACGTCCTGCAGTACGCGTTCCCCCAGACGCCGGTTGTGGATACGCGTGAGGGGGTCGCGATGCATGTTGATTTCCATGCGCACCCGTTCCGACATCAGCCGATCAATCTTGCCGGTCAGCCCGCGCCGCATCGGCACCAGCACGACGACCATGAGCATCACCGGCCCGTAGGTCATCAGCAGGCCGATGCCCCTGGGTGCCCACAGCTCCTGCGGATGCCCGAAAAGATAGACCAGCACCGGCAACGCGATCAGGACCCAGGCCAGCAAAGCCACCCGATAGGCCTCACGCGCAGGCAAATAGATCATCACCAGGACCAACAACACCAGCAACAGTGATGCGACCGGTGGAAGAATGTCGATCAGTCGAAGCCCCGGGGTCAGGGTCGCCTGCACGGTGTACAGCCAGCTCGGTGCAGCAAGCGCAAGTCCTCCGGTGAACAACGCGATCCGGGCAATGGCGAGAACCCAGTGCGGCCGCCGGATCAATGCCACCAGCAGCCCGATGAAGACCAGGCACATGGCGGGCGGGACGATCATGTCCAGCGGATGGTGGACCGGTTCCATCCAGGGGATCAACGTCGCGGCAATCGCGGCCACCAAAGCCAACGACAACATGGTCAGTGTTGCGTTGAGGATATAGCGGTCGTCGGAATCTTGTATTGGCATATGCAGGCGGTCTGTCGAGCAAACGTGTCCATGCACTGGATACGAATCCGGTACGGATTCGGGAAGGGACAAGTGTAGCCTCCCATTGGACCCGGCAGGACAGCACCATCTGGACTCGATATCAGCAGTCGGCTCCACCATGTCGTGCGCCGTGGCAATGATCGGCAACCCTGCATTCAAACGAACGTACGTGAACCGGGCCCCTCTTTCTCGTGCGTTCCCTGTTGAGAAAGCACGCCTTGACCCCGATGCTCTTGAGCCAGAGCCCCGACAACATGTGGCCATGTTCAAAAAAATCAGAGACTGGCGCATACGGCGGCTCATCGCTCGATACCCGATCGCCGAGCGGCCCTGGCAAGACGCGCTCCAGCGCTGCGCCCCTGCGCGTCGGCTGGATGCTTCCGATCAGGCCACGCTGCGCGTACTGGCGACCTTGTTCCTGGACAGGAAGTCGCTGGAGCCGGTCAATGGATTTCATCTGGACGAAGCCGACCGGGTCTTGCTCGCGACCCATGCGTGCGTCCCAATCCTGAAACTGGGCTTTGATTGGTACTCCGGTTGGTACAGCGTCATCGTGTACCCGGACGCATTCATTCCACATCGCCAACACACTGATGCAGCCGGGGTTGTTCACCAGACCAACTCCGTGTTGGCCGGCGAGGCATGGGGACGGGGACCCGTAATCCTGTCGTGGGCGGATGTATTGAATATCGGGCAGAGGCCGGGGCGAAACGTGGTCATCCACGAGATGGCACACAAGCTCGACATGCTCAACGGCAACGCCAACGGCTTTCCGCCCTTGCACCGGCGCAAGGATCAACGCGTATGGTGGCTTGCTTTCTCCAGTGCGTGGGATCGCCTGCAGGAGCAGAAACACCACGGTGCTGACTTGCCGATGGACCAGTATGCCCTGGAAAGTCCGGCCGAATTTTTTGCGGTTGCCAGTGAGCAATTTTTCGAGGCGCCGGCCACCTTGCGCCAGCATCTACCGGACGTCTATCGGCAGCTTGTGCAGTTCTACCGCCAGCACGCGTTTTGAGCGCCAG
>NZ_JAQIBU010000007.1 GCF_027858935.1 Oleiagrimonas sp.
CGGCGTAGCCCGGATAAGGCCAACGGCCGCATCCGGGATGGGGTGCCGCGCGGCCCTCGCTTCACGCGGCTTGTGCGGATCCTGCCCATGTGGCCCGTCGCAGGATGTGGCTTGTGTGGTCGGGGTGCGGCATCCCCGGATGCGCTTTGCTTATCCGGGCTACGGGGTGGGCTTGTCAGGTTCCGGAAGCGCGCTTTCCAGAAAGGCCCGCATGACCTGGCCGTGATACCGCGCTTTGTGCATGACCAGAGATAGCTGCCGGCGCATGTCCAGGAATGGCGTATCCAAGATTGCAAGTCGGCCTGCCAGCGCAGCTTCCGTGACTGCCACGCGCGGCAGGCAGGCGATGCCGAGCCCGGCACTCACCGCCTGCTTGATCGCCTCGACCTGGCCCAGTTCCATGACCACGTTTGCGTCGGGCAACTGCGCCAGCACGGTCTCGCTGAGGGCCCGCGTCGCCGACCCGGGCTCACGCAGGATCCAGCCCATGCCGTTAAAGTCCCGCGCCCGCAAGCGCCTGCGGCGTGCAAGCGGATGGTCCGGTCGGGAACAGACCACCAATTCATCCTCGCGCCACGGCAATCGCTCCAGCCGCGGATGCGTTACCGGACCCTCCACGCACCCCAGATCCAGCCGATGCGCGAGCACGTCACCCACGATGGCGTCGGTATTGGCGACGCGCAACTGCAAGGTCACCTGCGGATGTCGAGCGACAAAATCGCCGACCAATTCGCCGACCAGATAGTTGCCCACCGTGTTGCTGGCGCCCAGGTTCAGTTCGCCCTGCAACTGGCCGCTCACTGCTCCCGCCCAGTCCTGCAGGGCCTGCATGCGATCCAGGATCTCACGCACCCGAGGCAGCAATTCCCGTCCCTGTTCGTTGAGCCGCAGGCGACCACGCTCGCGATCGAACACCCGCGTATCCAGATGCCGTTCCAGCTCGGACAGGGCCATGCTCAAGGCCGGCTGGGTCAGGTGCAGATGTTCGGCAGCCGCGCGCACGCTGCCATGCATGGCCACGGCGGCAAACGCCTCGAGTTGCCGGGGGCTGAAACTTATCATCAGTTTTTCTTATTTGTTTGATAATTATTAATCAATATTACTTTCATTGTTCGACCGCCACAATATCCGCTCTTATCCCTGCTTCCTGACGCTCATGCAGCAGCTCGCCACCACCACCCAAATCGAATCTGGGCGCAACAGCGCATCCGCGCAGGCCTCGATCTGGCCCGGGCTTGCACTGGCCAGCGTCATTGCCCTGCTCGCGCTTGGCCTGGGGCATACGTGGCCGCTGGTGGGTGGTCCCGTATTCGGCATCGTGCTGGGTATTCTGGTGCGCAACACGCGCGCACCCCGTGTGCAGTTTCAACCCGGGATCAAGTTCGCGGGCAAGCAGGTGCTGCAATGGTCGATCGTGGCGCTCGGTCTGAACCTCAGCCTGGATCAGGTCGTGCGTACCGGGGCCTCGTCGCTTGAAGTCACCGCGGTCACGGTCGCAGCTGCGTTTGTTTCGGCCGCATTACTCGGCAAATGGCTGGGCATCCCCTCACGGCTGAAGCTGCTGATCGGCATTGGCACCGCCATCTGTGGTGGATCCGCGATTGCGGCCGCGACCCCGATCGTGCGCGCGGACGAACACGAGACCGCCTTTGCGATCTCCACGATCTTCCTGTTCAACCTGGTTGCCGTGCTGCTGTTTCCGACACTGGGCCACCTGATGCATCTGAGTGCGCACGGTTTCGGCCTGTGGGCGGGCACCGCCATCAACGACACCTCGTCCGTGGTCGCCGCGGGGTACACCTACAGCAAGGCCGCCGGCGATTACGCCACCATCGTCAAGCTGACCCGTGCGACCCTGATCATTCCGGTCTGTCTGGTGCTCGCCGCCATCGAGATCCGCCGCCACCGCAAACACGGACGCAGCGACTTCAGCCTGCGCCGCATCTTTCCATGGTTCATCGCCTGGTTCGTGGTCGCCGCCGCGCTGGACAGCGCCGGGCTGATCCCGCACGCATGGGCGCCGTACATCCACGACGCGGCCCAGTTCATGATCATCATCGCGCTGACTG
This sequence comes from Oleiagrimonas sp., assembly GCF_027858935.1. GTDB lineage: Bacteria > Pseudomonadota > Gammaproteobacteria > Xanthomonadales > Rhodanobacteraceae > Oleiagrimonas. The sequence goes on from NZ_JAQIBU010000007.1 coordinate 2,070, forward strand.
CCATCGGCCTGTCCTCGGACCTGCGCCGCATGGCCTCCACCGGCGCAAAACCGATCCTGCTCGGCCTGGGCGTATGGGCCGCCGTCGCCTTCAGCAGCCTGGGCGTGCAGCTGCTGATGGGGCAGCTCTGACAAGCTGCACCCCACCTCCATCCCCCTGAGATCGGGGGTGGAGGCCAAAGCACATACACCGCATCGCGCCACCGAACCTACGAACACTGCCAGCGGCCACACAGCAGGGGGATGCTGTGCCCGAAGGGAATCCCTTCCGGGAGGCGGGGATCAGACCTGGGCAACGTAAAATCCGGCCCGCAAATCCTCCTCACCGCTGCCGTCGGCCCATGACCGTCTCACTTGAAGTTGGTCTTCACCGGATTGGTCTTGTCGTCCGTTTCAGGCGCCTTGGGTGTCCAGCGCTTGAGCCAGGCGTTGACCGTGTCGTGCCACTGCACGCTGTCGTGTGGCGTCAGCACGAAGTGGTTCTCGTTGGGAAAGGTCAGAAACTCGCTGGGAATGCCGCGCCGCTGCAGCGCGGTGAATGCACCCAGGCCCTGGGTCAGCGGAATGCGGAAATCCTTGGCCGAATGCACTACCAGCATCGGCAACCGCCAGTCAGCGACATGATCGATCGGGTTGAACTTCTCGTAGTTGGCCGGCACCCGGTATTGCGGCCCGCCGTTTTCGTGCTCCTCGAACCACAACTCATCGGTGGCGTAGTACATCATGCGCATGTCGAACACGCCGTCATGGTCGACCATGCACTTCCACGGCGTGTTCCACACACCTGCCATCCAGTAGACCATGTAGCCACCGTAGCTGGCCCCCAGGGCGCAGGCGCGATCGCCGTCCAGGAACCCGTAGTGGTTGAGCGCGTACTTCCATCCGGCCTTGAGGTCGTCCAGCGGCTTGCCGCCCCAGTCGCCCGAGATCGAATCGGTGAAGTCCTGGCCATAGCCGGTGGAGCCGTGGAAATTGATCGTGACCACGGCGAAGCCCTGGCCTGCATAGGTCTGCGGATTCCAGCGATAGCTCCAGCTGTTGCTCATCGCACCCTGCGGCCCGCCGTGGACAATGAAGGCCACCGGATAAGTCTTGCCGCTGTCAAAATCGGCCGGGGTGACCACATACCCCTGCACCCTCTGTTTATGCCAGCCGTCGAAGGTGAACCAGCGCGGCTGACCCATGCTCACACGGGCCAGTGCCGCGCGGTTGATGTCAGTGACCTGTTTCAGGTCGCCCCCGTTCACGCGCACGGTATAAAGGTCACCCGGCTGGGTCAGACTGTCACGCACCAGCACGATGCGATTGACAGCCAGGGCAGGATCATAGCCGCCGACACTGCCCTCGCTGACCAGGGTATCCACGCTGCCACTGTCTGTATGGATGGCAAACAACGGATGCTGGCCCTCGTCGTCGGCCGTCGCATACAGGATCTTGCCGTCACTGGAGATGCTGAGGTTTCCGGGCGAACGGTCCCAGTCCTGGTCCAGCTCCTCGGTCTTGCCGGTGGCAAGATTCATTTTCATGATGCGAAAGCGGTCCGATTCGAAGCCGGGGACCTTCTGCGCAAGGTAATACATCCAGCGACCGTCGGGTGACGGCACGGGCCAACCGTCCCAGGCCTTGTTGGCCGCGGTCAGGTTGCGCGGCTTCACCAGACCAGTGATCGGCGCCACGTAGATATCGAAATTGGTCGACCATGGCTCCGTGCGACCGGCAATGCGCACATCGAAATACAACGACTGCCCCTGCGGCGAGAACACATACTCGCCGGCATCACCGAACGGCTTGGACGGGATGTCGCCATCGATGCCGCGACTGACCCGCACCGGCGCGCCCACGGCCACGCCCAGCGCATTCAGGCTGGCCACGAACAATTGCGAACGGCGCCCATCCGACCACGTATCCCAGTGCCGCACAAACAGCTTCTTGTACAGCCTGCCCCTGGCCTTGTCGGCCTTGCGCGCATCCAGTCGCTGGCGCGTGCAGGCCAGCGTGCCGCAATCGGTGAACACGTCCATGGTCACGGCCATGTGCATGCCGTCGGGCGAAAGCTTGAAGGTACCCACGTCCAGCGGGTAATGCGTCACCTGGACCGGCGTACCGCCATGCGCCGGTACCTTCCAGACCTGACGGCTTCCCGAACGCGGGGACAAAAAGTAGATCTGGCTGCCGTCCCTGGACCAGCGAGGGCTGCTGGCCTGGTCGACCAGCTTGACCGGCGTCGCCCCGGCACGATCCAGATCCAGCGTGTCGATGGCGTGCAGCCCCTTGTTGGCCGCGTAGTCCGTGCTGCGCACCGAAAAGGCGACCATGGATGCATCCGGTGAAAGATGCGGATCGCTGACGCGCTTGAGCATGACCAGGTCATGCACGTTGAATGGATGCGTATCCGCAGCATGTGCATTGACGAGTGCCAGCACAAGCACGCATGCAAACCAAGCCTTGTTCCTCATGTCCCCAAGCTCCCCGTCATGTGTTGATCAATGACATCTGCCAAGCCCCACTTGGCCACATGGCCTCATCATGGCGCAAATTGCATGCGCTGGCATCTTGCGGGCCCCCGAGCCGTCGATGATTTGGTGATCGGCAGACAAGCCACAAGCACTTTTGTGCATCCACCTACGAACCAAACCACCAGGCATGCGCTCAGGGGCAGTTCACAAGTGACGCTTTTTGGCATCTTGTGTCCTCAAGCGTCACATTTCACAGAGAAAATACGGCTTTTCCCAGCACAATGTCGGGCCGAACCCCACAGTTTGTGGCGTTTCGTGACCGCGGCCACAATCAAAGGGGCTGCAAACGTGCGGAAATAGGGCCTCGTGGGTCTTGGCACGGTTCGTGCTGCAATCCACGTGAGCTTCCTGGTCATTCCTGTCAGTGGTGCGGGCCGATCCCGCCTAGGGGGATTCGGGACCGGCGGCTCAGGGGGCACACCATTTCACTAGCTAGTTACACGAGGGAATCACCATGAAAACGCAAAAGGGCTTTACGCTGATCGAACTGATGATCGTGGTAGCGATCATCGCCATCCTGGCGGCCATCGCCATCCCGCAGTACCAGGATTACATCACCAAGTCGCAGTTCTCCGAGTCGCAGACCATCGCCGACGGCCTGAAGACGCCAATCGTGGAGTACTACAACCAAGCCGGCCAGTGCCCGGCCAACGGCACCGGCGGCGTGTCCGCAGCCGGCAGCTATGCAGGCAAATATGTACAAAGCGTTACCACCGTAGCCGGTCCCGCTCCCTGTATCATTACCGTCGCGTTCAAGTCCACTACCGGCTCGATCTCTGCGCCACTGCGTACTAAGACCGTTACCTTCAAGGGCGTTGACAATGGCGGCACCTTCTCGTGGGTCTGCGACCCGGGTTCTGCCAGCGGCATTCCCAATAAGTACAAGCCGAATGTTTGCAACAACAATCCCTGATCCTGCTTAAGATTAACCGGCTAGGCGTTCTGGTCCGGTGATCCATACCTGAAGCCCCTCGCACGAGGGGCTTCTTTTTGGAAGCTTTCGATGTCCAGATGGACATCCATGACAGGGACTTTGAACAGGATACTCGCTGCTACAACTAGATGGGATGGGACTTGCTATTACCCTTATGGCAAACCTTTTCGGGGATAAGGCAATATGAAACGTACCGCGGGTTTCACGCTGATAGAACTGATGATCGTGATCGCGATAGTCTCGATCCTTTCTGCCATTGCCATCTCGGTCTACCAGGACTCCACGGCAAAGTCCGAACTCAGTGAAGCCTTCACTACGGTCGATGGCATGAAGGCCGATGTCGCCAGCTACGCAAACGAGACCGGCACCTGTCCGAGCGTTGGCATTGGGGGCATCCTCAACCCGGCAAGCTACAGCGGTAAATACGTCGCCTCGGCCACCGTCTCCGGCACTGGCACCAACTGCGTGATTACCACCATGATGCGTAGCAATACCGTCGCCCAGAAACTACGCGGAAAAAAGGTCGTGTTCACCATGAATCCGACCGGAGGCAGCACCAAGTGGACCTGCAGCAGCGACGCGCCGATCAACATCCGGCCGCATAGCTGCCGTTAAGATCACAGCAATGTGCAAACCGCATAAACTTCCCTGATGCAAGCCCAGCATCATCCGCAACCAGATAACGGCGGATTCGGGCATAGTGCGGACGTGCACATCACGGACTGGCCCGGTCCCAAGCGAGACGCTTTTCCATGAAATACCGGTTTCTTGTCATCCTCGCGGTGCTTTTGGTCACGGGATTGCTGTACTGGCCTTCCCTGCATGCCGCCTTCCTGTTTGATGACATTCCCAATCTGAGCGCGCTGGACAGTATCCAGCACCTCTCAAGCTGGCGTGACCTGGGCATCTACCTGTCGCAACCACGAGGCTTTCCCGGCAGGCCCCTGGCCATGCTCAGCTTCCTGCTGCAGAAGGCCTCCTGGCCCGATGATCCCTTCGCGTTCCGCCTGGTCAACCTGGGCATCCACCTTTTCAATGGCGTGCTGGTCTACCTGCTCGTACATCGACTGGCACGCAAGTGGCTGGCCGAAAAAATCGACCCGGAGGCACTGGATGCACGCGCTTTTCTGGCCGCTGGACTGGCCATGGCGGCATGGCTGCTGAACCCGATCCAGCTCGCTGGCGTGGTGCTGGTGGTGCAGCGCATGACGCTGCTGGCGGGCATGTTTGTCCTGCTCGGCCTGCTGGCGTACTTGCGCGGACTGTTGGCCGAACATCTTTCGTCGTTGCGGCGCGGACTATGGATGGTCATCGGACTGGGCCTTTGCATGGGGCTGTCGTTCCTGTGCAAGGAAAACGGCATCCTGCTGCCCCTGTTTGCGTTGGTCCTCGACGCCACGCTACTGCGTACAAATGTGCGGCACCTTCCCAGCAAGCTCCTGTGGCTGCGTCGCTTCCTGATCTGGCCGGTGACCCTGTTCGTATTCGGCTTTCTGTTGTGGAGCATCCCGGTGCAATGGGGACATCCCGGCATCCGTGATTTCACGGTCGGCGAGCGGCTGCTGACCGAACCGCGCATCCTGTTCAATTACCTCGGCAAGATCTTCCTGCCTCATTTTGGCATCTATGGCCTGTACCACGACGGATACACGGTATCGCATGGCCTGCTGTCGCCATGGACCACGCTGCCCGCTCTGCTTGCCCTTCTTGGCCTCCTTGGCGTGGCCTTCGCGGGATTGCGCCGTTGGCCGCTGCTTGCACTGGCCATCCTCTGGTACCTGGGTGGCCAGTTGCTGGAAAGTTCCAGCGTCATGCTCGAACTGTACTTCGAACACCGCAACTACATGCCGCTTGTGGGTATCGTGCTGGCGCTGGCCCTGGCCATCGCCCGCCTGCCCAGGGGATCGCTGCGTAACTTGGTACTGGCCTTGTTTGCGCTCTGGATTGCCGCATGCAGTTTCACCACCGCATTGAGTGCACGAGTCTACGCCTCCGAGGACAGTCTGGCGCTCACTTGGGCCAGCGCCCAGCCCGACTCGATTCGCGCGCAGACGTTCCTTGCCCAACGGCTTTTCAAGCACGGACAGCTGGATTCAGCGCTGGACGTCATCAACAGGGCCGCAGCCCACTATCCAAAAGATGCGTCCCTTGCGGAAAACCGGGTCTACCTCAAATGCATGCAGGGTAGTTTGACCAGCGAGGGTGTAGACCAGCTGGAGAAACTGCTGCGCTCAGCCCCCTATGACCGGGGCGGTTTCAACAACATGGAAACCTTGCGCAAGCTTGCCAGCACCGGCCATTGTCCCGCCTTGAATCCGAAAAGATGGCTGCGATTGGACAACACCTTGCTGAGCAATCCCGCCTATGCAAAAGACGGCATCGCCGCCGGATTCCTGCACTATCAGAAGCATTTCTGGGCCGTGCAGCAAGGGAATCTGACCATGGCCATCCAACAGCTCAAAGAGGCCTATAAAAACGACCCGGATGCCAACATCCCACGTATGGAGGCCAAGTATCTGGTCAGCGCCGGGTTGTACAAGCAGGCCATCGCCACCCTGGAAGACACCAACTATGCACGCCTGCCCCTGCTGCGAAGGCTGCTGGTCAACGACCGCGCCAT
>NZ_JAQIBU010000021.1 GCF_027858935.1 Oleiagrimonas sp.
GACGGCAGCACCGGCACGATCATCAGGATCGACAGATAGGTCTGCGCCTCGCGGTAACTCTTGGCGAACGCCGCCACCAGGGTCTGCAGCACGGACAGAAGCGCCACCAGCGGCAGCATCAGCACCAGCACCGTAACCGCGAACGTCGGTCCCAGGTCAAGCGCCATGCCCAGTTTCTCGGTCGGCACCAGGTGTCCTGCAAGACCAAAGGCGACCACGCTCAGCAGCAGGCTTGCGGTGGAGAACGCGGCAATCGCGCCCAGCTTGCCCAGCAGGATACGCCAGCGCGCCACCGGATTTACGAACAGCGGTTCCAGCGACTGCCGCTCGCGTTCGCCCGCAGTCAGGTCGATGGCCAGGTACATCCCGCCAAGGAATACCGAGAGCACGAAGAAGTACGGGATGATCGAGAACAGCTGTCCGGCGCGCGACTGTGGCGTGGACTGGTCGCGCTCGGCCACCATGATGGGGACCATCGTCGAGGGTGACAGGCCACGCGCCACCAGTCGCATGGCCCCGGTCTGGCGTCCATAAGCCTCGAGCATGTGTTCCAGCCGTTTGACCGGGGACTGGGTCTCGCGCCGCGAACTGTCGAAGATCAGCTCCACCTGCGCCGGCTCGCCCTTGGTGAAGGCCTTCGGATAACTCTTGGGTATGCGCAAAATCACATCGGCAAGCTGCTGGCGCACCGCGGCTTCTGGATGCTCGATCGCGGGCTGCGGCACCAGCCCCTGTTGTTCCAGGGCCTTGATCAGGTTGGGCGCCCGCTGGGCGCCGATCACCGGAACCTTCAATGGCTGATCGGCCTTGTCCAGCTCGCGGGTGATGATCACGTTCATCAGCATCACGAACATGATCGGCCCCAGCAGCGGACCGGTGATTAACGCGTTGATCACGGTGCGACGGTCACGCAGGTTCTCGCGGACTTCCTTGAAAAATACAGTAAGTATGGCTTTCATGCGGCAAGGCCCTCCCCGCTGCCGATGATCTTCACGAAGGCATCTTCCAGGTTGGTTTCGCCCGTGCGCTGTCGCAGTTCGTCCGGACTGGCGTCGGCCACCACGCGGCCGCCGGCAATCACCACGATGCGGTCGCACAGTGCCGCGACCTCCTGCATGATGTGGCTGGAAAACAGCACGCAACGGCCGTCGTCGCGCAGCTTGCGCATGAAGGCGCGCATGGCGCGCGTGGCCATCACGTCCAGACCATTGGTGGGCTCATCCAGGATCACGTTGGCAGGATCGTGGATCAGCGCCCGTGCAATGGCGGTCTTCACGCGCTGTCCCTGCGAGAAGCCCTCGGTGCGCCGGTCGATGAAGTCGCCCATGTCCAGCGCCTGAACCAGCGCATCGCGGCGCGCACCCAGCGCTTTGCCATCCATGCCGTGCAGGCGCGCGAAGTAGTCGATGTTCTCGCGCGCGCTGAGACGCTTGTACAGGCCGTGGGCATCCGGCAGCACGCCCAGCCGGCGCCGCACGCCGACCGCATCCTGCGCGGCATCGATGCCGTCCACCAGGACCTGGCCCTGGTCCGGCTGCATCAGCGTGTACAGCATGCGCAGGGTGGTGGTCTTGCCCGCCCCGTTGGGACCGAGCAGGCCGGTGATCTGGCCGTCGCGCGCGCTGAAGCTGACGCCGTCGACGGCCTTCACCTCGCCAAAGGCCTTGTACAACTCCTTGACTTCGATCATGGCGTGGCTCCGTTGAAATTGACGAATGCGGGGATCGGCTGCAACGCCTTCAGGCAGGAGGCGTCGAGCTTTTTCGGCGCGAGTGTGTCCATGAACTTTTTCATCAGGCGCGGCACGCAGCCACGGGTCACTTCGGCGTGGCCCTGGCCCTTGAGCACGAGCTGACGCGCGTTGCCCAGATGGGACACGATCGCCTTGCCGTAGCGAGGTGGGGTGACCGGGTCGTCCTGACCGGACAGCACCAGAGTCGGAATGTCCCCGCGCAGCGGTTGGTGGAAATCGGCCGGGCGCGTGCCATGCGGCCAGACCTCGCACTCGGTCTTGATCGCGGAGATCAGGCGATTGCCGAGCAGGGTGTCCTTGTTGGCTGGATCGGGCTTGAGCAGATCGGCATCCTCACTGCACACCACGCTCATCTGCATGCCGTTGTTCATGTCCGCATCCAGGTCGCCGCTGATCAGGCTGGCCTGCCCCAGCAGCGGCCCATAGTCTCCATGCGCGGCTGCGTCGATGGTCAGCGGCAGCAATGCAGCCGTTTCAGGCTCGTAGGCAAACATGCGTACCACCGCCGCCAGCGAGTCATCGTTGAGCATGCGCGTGACGTCCTTGTAGCTGGACGGATCGCGGATGGTGACGGTATGCGGATCGGCCCGCACCGCGTCGCGCAGCTGGTAGAGCGTTTGATAGGGGTTCCCGAAACGCTTGGCACAAGCTGGCGTGTGCGTGCAGCGGGCAAAATCCAGCTTCAGTGCGTGCTCCAGGTTCCTGGCAAAATCCGCGCCCAGGATCGCGGTGTTGGGAACCGGCGAATCGAGCACAATGCTGCGTACACCTTCGGGATGATGCATTGCGTACTGCTGGGCCATGCGGGTGCCATAGGACACGCCGACCAGGTCCAGCCTGGGCGACCCGAGGGCCTGGCGCACGGCTTCAAGATCCGCCACCGCAGCGGTGGTGGTGTAGAAGCGCGGGTCGGCCTTCTTCTCGACCTGGGCGAGGCACTCGCGGACCTGCTTGCGCAGGTTATCCGGGTTCATCGCCACGGCGGTGTCTTGAGGTGTTTTGGTGGCAGCCCCCTGCTTGCAGGTAAGCGGGTTCGACCCCCCGGTGCCGCGCTGATCCAGCAGCAGGATGTCGTGGTGTTTGCGCAGATCGGCAAAAGCGGACGCCACGCTGACATAGCTTTGGGTGGCCGCCTCGCCCGGACCACCGGCCAGCAGCGTGACCATGTCCGGGTCTGGCGCGGCGGCATCGCTGCGCACCACGGCCAGTTTCAGGCCGATCATGCGACCCTTGGGATCTGCACGGTTCTCCGGAACCTTGAACGGCGCGCACCAGGCAGCCACGCTGGCGCCGGTCCCCGGCCGTCCCAGCTCGCAGGGGGTGAAGCTCAGCGAGCCCCGCTTCCACACCTGTGGCCTGGCCTTGACCTTGACCGGCGCTGCCGCAGTATCGGCCTTCCCTTGCGAGGTCTTTTTGCTGTCGTGATGCGCTTCGTGCTGAAAGACAAAAAACGCCACCACGACCCCCACCGCCAGCACGATGCGTATTCCCATCTTCATTTTCACGCGTCTTTCCCCGGTTCGAATATGGATTCAATCGTGCGCCCGAAAAGGCGCGCGATGCGGAATGCCAGCGGCAGGCTGGGATCGTACTTGCCGTTCTCGATGGCGTTCACGGTTTGCCTTGAAACATCCAGCTGATCGGCCAGCGCGGCCTGCGACCAGCCGTTCTCGGCACGCAAAGCCCGCAGCTGGTTCTTCATTCGCCGCTGTACCGACGCCGCACCCAGGCCAGGGCGATGCCGTAGAACACGAACAGGGCAGGCAGCACCATCAGCATCAGGTTGCCGGTCGGCAGCAC
>NZ_JAQIBU010000026.1 GCF_027858935.1 Oleiagrimonas sp.
AACATCATGCCCTGCCCGTTTTCCTGGGCATAGATGGCCAGAACGGCCGACACCGGAAAAACGACGTTCTGGCTGACACCGGAAAAACGCGCACTGAAAAATATCCGTTCGTTTCCCAGATCGAGGTCTGCCACGGCGCGCATGGCCACATTCAAAATGACCTGGCCATCCTTGACCACCTGTGGAGGCACCTGCACGCCTTCCCGTGTGGCGTCGATCAGAAGATACGGCGTAAGTCCGTTGTCACTGATCCAGTCGTAAATTGCCCTCAGCAGATAGGGACGGTTGGATGTCATGCCCGTGTTTTCGCTGGTTGTACTCACTCGTGCATTGCCCTTTCTTCGTCGGTGAGGCTGCGCGTAAATCCCTGGCTGTGAAAGATGCGCTCGCCATAATCGGTGATGACCTTGCCCTCGCGTCCAAGCTTGACGCCAAGCATCGGCAGGCGCCAGATCACAGGCACCATAAGACAGTCGGCAAGGCTCAACTCGGGATTGAGGAAAAACTTGGCGGCCTTGAACAGCGCCCGCGAAGCAAGTAGTTGTTCGCGAAGATGCTTGCGCGCGGTATCCGCACGCCGACCGCCCGCACCGATGGTATCAATCAATGGCAGCCAATCCTGCTCCACACGTACCATGCTCAAACGCAGGCGGGCGCGCGAAAGTGGATCGATCGGCATCAGTGGCGGATGTGGATATCGCTCATCCAGGTATTCGCAGATCACGGATGTCTCGTGCAGAACCAGATCACGATCGACCAGGGTCGGTACGTTTGCATACGGATTGAGATCGCGCAAATCCTCGGGCGGCTTGTCCGACCTGACCTCGACCCGATCATAGACCACGCCCTTGGCGGCCAGAACCATGCGTACACGATGACTTTGTATGCCATCCACGGTGGTGAACAGGGTCAACACGGTACGGCTTCGAGCGTTGGCTACCATCACGAACTCCCACCCTGGGTTGATGAAACAGACGCGCCGAAGGATCCTTGCGCGGCGTATCGTCTATCAGTGTACGTCTTTCCAGTATTCGTGCTTGAGCAGATAGGCCAGGAGGGTAAACGCGGCAAGGTACAACAGGACCCATATGCCGATGCTACGGCGCTGCAACGCCGCAGGTTCGGATACGTATGTGAGGAATGCGGTCAGGTCCCTCGTTGCGCTGTGGAACTGCGCTGGCGTCATGCGTCCCTTTTGCGCCAGTTTCAGCCCGGTGACCTCAGGCTTGCCCCCATCGGCCGGTTGACTCATCACTGGAACCTGAAGGCCCTGGAGCTCCCACAGGGGATTGGGCATGGACGCGTTCGGGAATGTCGTGTTGTTCCAACCCACCGGACGCGACGGATCCAGGTAAAACGAGTTCAGATACGTGTACACATAGTCGGGGCCCTTCTGCGCCACCATCAGCGAAAGGTCCGGGGGGGGCTTGCCGAACCAGTTGGCCGCATCCGCCTCCGGCATCGCCGAGATGGCATGACCGCGGAATTTCGCGCCGGTGAAGTCCAGGTTGTTCAGCACTTCTTGCTTGGTCAGGCCCAGGTCCTTGGCAATCCGCGAATAGCGCATGAAGTGAAGCGAGTGGCATCCGGAACAGTAATTGAAGTAGATCTTGGCGCCGCGTTGCAGCGAGGCCTTGTCCTTGATGTTGATGTTTGCCGACATCAGGCCGCCGCCCTCGAAGGCCTGGGCGGATGGCGTACCCAGCAGCAGACCGAGCACCAGAGCAATGGAGATGAGAGCCTGCTTAGTCATGTGTCGTCACCCGTTCCGGAACCGGCTTGGTCTTCTCCAAACCAAAGTACGTGTAGATCCAGAGGAACACGAAGAACCCGAAGTAGATCGCCAGCATGATGCGTCCAAAGACGTTTCTCCAGAAGGTCACATCCGCGGCCGGCCCGAAGATTTGCGGGACCACCTCGTTGATCACTTCTGCGCCCACCAGTCCCAGCCCGATGAAGGAAATCGCGAAAAGCCCCAGGGCAACCTTGAAGCCCATGCCGCGGTAGCGGATCGACTTGACCGCACCGCGGTCGATCCACGGCGTCAGGAACAACAGGAAAATTCCTACGAACATGGCCAGCACGCCAGGCAGCTTGAACGGAATCATCAGCAGGATCGCGTAGAAGGGCGTGAAGTACCACACCGGCCGGATGGCCGCGGGGGTCACCAGATGGTTGGCCGGGATGTAATTGTCGTGCTCAAGGAACCACCCACCCATGGTCGGCGCATAAAAAATGATGAACGCACACACCATCAGGAACACGCCGACGCCGAACAGGTCCTTCACCGTGTAATACGGATGAAAGGGGATGCCGTCCAGCGGGATGCCGCGCTCGTTCTTGTGCTTCTTGATTTCGACGCCATCGGGATTGTTGGATCCGACCTCGTGCAGCGCGGCCAGATGCAGCACCACCAGCAGCAGCAGCACCATCGGCAGCGCCACCACGTGCAGGGAGAAGAAACGGTTGAGAGTGGCATCCGCCGGCGAGAAGTCGCCCATGATCCAGTGCACCAGCGTCTCGCCGACATACGGGATCGCCCCGAACAGCGAGATGATCACCTTGGCACCCCAGAACGACATGTTGCCCCAGGGCAGCACGTAGCCCATGAAGGCTTCGGCCATCAGCGCCAGGAAGATCAGCATGCCGAGGATCCAAACCAGTTCGCGAGGCTTCTTGAAGGAGCCGTACATCAGTCCGCGGAACATGTGCAGATAGACCACCACGAAGAACATCGAGGCTCCGGTGGTGTGCATGTAGCGGATCAACCAGCCCCAATTCACATCGCGCATGATGTAGTACACCGAGGCAAAGGCCTCGGAGGTACCGTGGAATACTTCCAGTGCGCTGGGCTTGTAGAACATCGCCAGGAAGATGCCGGTCAGGATCTGGTTGACCAGGACCAGCATTGCCAGCGAGCCGAAGTAATACATCACGTTGAAGTTCTTCGGCGCGTAATACTCCGAAAGATGCTTGCGATACATCGGCACCAGACTGGGAGCGCGCTCGTTGATCCAGCGGGAAATTGCACCAGACATCACGATTCTCCCTTTGGATTGACGCCGATCTGGATATGCGTGTCATCCATATAATGATATGGAGGGATGACCATGTTGAGTGGCGCGGGAACCCCGTCGTAGACCCGCCCGGAAATGTCGTAGCGCGACTTGTGGCAGGGGCAGAAGAAACCGCTCTTCCAGTCCGGATCAAACGGCTCGGGGCCGATCTTGGGCTTGTAGTCCGGCACGCAGCCCAGATGGGT
>NZ_JAQIBU010000028.1 GCF_027858935.1 Oleiagrimonas sp.
CCGGCCTGCGCAGTGGAACTGATCCACGCTTATTCGCTGGTGCATGACGACCTTCCGGCCATGGACGACGACGAACTGCGTCGCGGACGACCGACCTGCCACGTCGCCTTCGGCGAAGCCATGGCCATACTGGCCGGTGATGCCCTGCAGGCGCTGGCCTTCGAGCTGCTGGCAAGCGAGGCCAACGGCGACGCGCCGGCACGCCTGACCATGCTGCGTGTACTGGGCGAGGCCTGCGGGGCCCAGGGCATGGCGGGCGGCCAGGCCGAGGATCTTGCAGCCACCGGTGGCCAGCTGGACCTGGCAGCACTGGAACACATGCACGCGCTCAAGACCGGCGCCCTGATCCGCGCCTCGGTTCGCCTGGGCGCGCTGGCTGGCGGATGCACCGATACGCGAACCCTCGACGCGCTTGAACGATACGCGGTTGCCGTGGGCCTGGCCTTCCAGGTGCGCGATGACATCCTCGACGTGGAGTCGGAAACCGAGGTCCTGGGCAAGACCGCCGGAAAGGATGCCGCCCAGAACAAATCGACCTTCCCGGGCCTGATCGGCATGACCGCCTCCAGGCAGCGTCTGCAAGAGCTTACCGACCAGGCACTGGAAGCCGTGGCCTTCCTCGGCGAACCGGCCGATACGCTGGCACAACTGGCGCGCTTTACCGCCACCCGCGAACACTGAGCGCAGTGCGCACGGCCACGCCGGCATGCCGCTGCAGCGTTACTTGATCAGGCGCAGGCAGAACGGATAACGGTAGGCCACGCCTTCGTTGGCCTTGATCGAAGCGACGATCGTCATCACCAGCCAGTAGATGCCAACGATGAACCATCCCGGGATCGCGATCAGCAGACCGATACCGAACGTGGCGATCGACAGCAGCAGCAGCAGGAAAAACACGATCGCAATGGTGAGGTTGAAGTTCAGCGCTTCCTTGCCCTGATCATCAACGAACGGCATCGTTTCCTTCTTCGCCAGCCAGATGATCAGTGGACCGATAAAACAGCCCAGGCTGCCTGCCCACCCGGTGGTGATCAGGCCACCCAGCAGCGCCGAAAGATGGGCGAACATGCCCCACTGGCGTGCCTGCGGGTCGATCTCCATCGCGGGCGATTCCGGCGGCGGCGAAGACGGCGTGCTGGCGGCAGGCGGACCATGCGGCGGGATCTGGTCTGACGGGGTGTTCATTGCCATGAGCTCCTCGCATCGGTGTGGCCCACTTTCGCCGCCACCCCCGAAGGTGTCAAGGACATGCAATCACGCCATCTCAGGCCGCGTCACCGGCCACGGTCATGCGATCGATCAGGATCGAACCGGTCAGGATCGACGAGCGGTGATCCACGTCCGCACCCACCGCGCCGATGCCCATGAACATCTCGCGCAGGTTGGCGGCAATGGTGACTTCCTGCACCGGATGCACGATCCGGCCGTTCTCCACCCAGAACCCGGAGGCGCCGCGTGAATAATCGCCGGTAATGATGGACACGCCCTGCCCCATCACCTCGGTCACCAGCAGGCCGGTATCCATGCGCGCCAGCATGTCCTGGAAATCGTCTTCACCGTGACTGACCACGACGTTGTGCGTGCCGCCGGCATTGCCGGTGCTGGACAGGCCCAGCTTGCGCGCCGAGTAACTGCCCAGCAGATAGCGCGACAGGACGCCATCGCGCACGATATCCGAGTCCACCGTGGCCACACCCTCGGCATCAAAATTTGCCGAACCGTGTCCACGCGGCAAATGCGGGTTTTCCGTGATCGACAACCATTCGGGCAGCACGGGCTCGCCCTTCTGGTCCAGCAGGAAACTGGCGCGCCGGTGCAGCGAGCCGCCGCTGATCGCGGCCAGAAGATGCCCGATCAGTCCGCGCGCGACAGGGGGGGCGAACACGACCGGGCATTGCCGCGTGGACAGTCCGCGCGCACCCAGGCGCGCCAGCGTCCGGCGTGCGGTCTCGCGGCCCAGTTCCCCGGCATCCATCAAGTCCTGAACACGGCGTGTGGTGTCGTACCAGTAGTCGCGCTGCATGTCCGCGCCTTCACCGGCGATGAGCGAACAGGAAAACGTGTGCCGGGTGGCCGATTCGCGGCCCAAAAAGCCGTGCGAGTTGGCATACACGCCCAGGCTGGCCCCAGTGCCGACCGAGGCGCCCTCGGAATTGCGAATCCCCTGGATATCGCGGCCCGCGTGCTCGATACGCTGGCCAATCGCGATCACCTCTTCGACGGCCGGCTGCCATGGATGCCAAAGGTCCAGGTCGGGAAACGCCTGCGCCATGCGGGTCGCGTCGGCCAGCCCGGCGTAGGGATCTTCCTCGGTATGTCGTGCGATGGCACACGCCTGGTCCAGGGTGGCCTGGATCGACTCGGGCTTGAGATCCGCGGTGCTGGCCGAACCCTTGCGCTGACCGAAGTAGACGGTGAGGCCGAAGCCGCGATCACGCGTGTGCTCGACCGTCTCGACCTCGCCCAGCCGGACATTGACGTTGAGCCCGGTTTCGACACTGGCCGACACCTCGGCCTGTGTGGCGCCCGCGGCGCGTGCCCTGGCAATGACGTCCTCGGCCAGTGTGGCCAGGCGATCCAGCTCCACGGTGCGGTCCGATGTTGAAGCGATGCTGTTCACGATTCGATCCTTGCAAAGAAGCCAATGATTGTCGCATGCCTCGCGTTCCTGGCCGAGCGCCTGCAGCCGGCGTGCGCAGGCTGCGCCGATACGGGACAATGGCTGAAGAACCGCACCGGATGGATGCCTTGGAAAACGAAGAACCCGACATTGACGACCTCGGCCCCAGCCGCAGCCAGCAACGGCGCGACGCGCTGGCGGTGCTGGCCCTGGCCGAACAACTGGTGGCACTGCCTCCCAACCGGCTCGACCAGATCGAGCTGCCCGAGGACGTGCGCAACGAAATTGCCCAGGTACGCCGCATCAAGTCGCATGGCGCGCGCAAGCGGCAGCTGGCCTTCCTGGCCAAACTGATGCGCCGCCACGACGACGACGTTTTCGCGTCCGCGCATGCCGCAATGGGCGAGAATCAGGAGCTCAGGCGCCAGGAAAACGCCGCGCTGCAGCGTCTGGAAACGCTGCGCGAGCGGCTGCTCGACGATGGCGACGCGGCCCTGGGCGAGTTCATCGCCCGCTATCCCGACGTCGACCGCCAACAACTGCGCACCCTGGTCCGTCAGGCGCGGATGGAGAGACTGGGCAACAAGCCGCTGCGCGCCTACCGCGAGCTGTTTCGCCTGTTGCGGACCATCGCGGACGCCGACCCGGACGATTGAACCGCAAGTTCACGGGGATCCGCACACCGCATGCAAAGCATGCTTGTCCGAATCTGATGACCGGCAGGACCCTGCCGGGATCGACAAGCCATGCGTGTAGGATCTTGACTGGTGCAATGCGTAGCCGACGGACAGGCTTCAGGAAGCCGTGCCGCCCACCGTCATGGCATCCACGCGCAAGGTCGGCTGGCCGACGCCGACCGGAACGCTCTGGCCGTCCTTGCCGCACACGCCGATACCTTCATCCAGCGCCAGGTCGTTGCCGATCATGGACACGCGCGTGAGTACCTCGGGACCGGAGCCGATCAGCGTGGCACCCTTGACCGGTCGCGTGACCTTGCCGTTCTCGATCAGATAGGCCTCGGCGGCAGAGAACACGAACTTGCCGCTGGTGATGTCCACCTGACCGCCGCCGAAATTCACCGCGTAGAGGCCACGCTCGACCGAACGGATGATCTCTTCAGGGTCCCGGGTCCCCGCGCGCATGTAGGTATTGGTCATGCGCGGCATCGGCAGGTGGGCAAACGACTCGCGCCGGCCGTTTCCGGTCGGCGCCATGCCCATCAGACGGGCATTGTGCTTGTCCTGCATGTAGCCGACCAGGACTCCGTCCTCGATCAGGGTGGTGCAGTGGCTGCGGGTGCCCTCGTCGTCGATGCTGAGCGAACCGCGGCGTCCCTCCAGCGTGCCGTCGTCGACCACGGTCACGCCCCTGGCCGCCACCCGCTCGCCGATACGCCCGGAAAAAGCCGATGTTCCCTTGCGGTTGAAGTCCCCCTCCAGGCCGTGGCCTATGGCCTCGTGCAACAGCACGCCCGGCCAGCCCGGACCCAATACCACCGGCATGCTTCCGGCCGGCGCATCCACCGCATCCAGATTGACCAGCGCCTGGCGCACCGCTTCAGCTGCCCAATGCTTCGGTCGCCCACTATCCAGCAACTGGCGATAGTCGAAGCGGCCACCACCGCCGGAAAAACCCTGTTCCCGACGCCCGCCCTGCTCGGCGATGACCTGCACGTTCAAGCGAACCAAGGGCCGCACATCGGCAGCCAGGGTGCCATCGGAGGCCGCCACCAGTACAGTATCCACCGTGGCGGCAATGCTCACCACGACCTGGGTGATGCGCGGATCCATCGCGCGCGCCTGCGCATCGATCTCACGCAGCACGCGTATCTTCTCGTCGTTGGGCAGACTGTCGATCGGGTCCAGCGCCGGATACAGCGCTGGACTTCCGTTCAGCGCGAGCGGCACGCCGACGCCCGGTCCGCTGGAGGAAATGGCACGCGCGGCACCCGCCGCCTCCAGCAACTTCGGCATGACGATGTCATCCGAATAGGCAAAGCCGGTCTTCTCGCCGGCCATGGCACGCACGCCAACACCCTGTTCGATGCTGTGATTGCCGTCGCGCACGATGCCGTCCTCGAGCACCCAGGACTCGCTTCGTGAATGCTGGAAATACAGGTCGGCGGCGTCCACGGATGCCCCCATAAGGCCCGTGAAGACGCGGTCAAGATCGGACAGTCCGAGTCCGCCCGGGGCCAGCAGGCGACGTTCGGCTAAAGCCAGCGGTTGTTCGAGTGTCATGGATATTCCGGTACGCGAGAATGATGAAAAGTATGGGGGCTACAGCGACGACTTAAACCCCGCCGTGCGTGCTTATCTGCCATTGGAGGACGCGGCTGCGGGTTGCGTGCGCACCGAGGATGGCATGGACGCCTCCGGCGCGGTTTGCGAAGCAGTCGGTGTGGATGCGGCAGGCGCGGCCTGGGGCGGTAGCGGGGCGGGCATGGGCGACGTGGCACTCGGGGCCGATGCGCGGGGAGCCTTCGGTGTCGCAGCAGGGGTGTGGATCTCGTCCTTGTCGATCAAGGTGATCTTCGGATGTTGCCAACTTCCGGTGAGGGTATAGCGCGCGCTTGCAGCCTTGTTCAGACCCTTGCCCAGCAAACCCTGCACGGCAAGTCCGGCCGCGGCGCCGACCGGGCCCAGCGCAAGCGCACCGACAACGGGCAGGCTGTTGCCCACGTGCGGGATCACCAGCACGTGCTGGTCATAGGTCTTGTTGCGCATGTTGGTGCGTCCGGTGATGGTGATTTCGGCAGCCGACCCCTTGATCTTCAGGTCATCCGTATGTGCCACTCCATCATCGAGCTTGAAGTGCCCGGTGATGGAATCGAATCCGAGGCCCTTGCCGAACACGTCGCCGAAATCCAGAGACAGACGACGCGGAAGTTCGGTCACGGCCATCAATCCCAGCAGGCGACCCATGCCGGGTTGCACCTCGGGAATGCGGCCCTTGCTGACCTGAACCCCGAGATTGCCGCTCATGCGAGCCAGCGCAACGGAGGAGGGTTCGCCCGGCCAGCTCGCATCCAGGTGCGCACGCGTCTGCCCACCAGTGAACAACCCCTGGAAGCCCAGTGTGTTGAGCAGGCTGCCCAGGTTTTGGGCGCCGAAATCGATGCGCATGTGGGTCCGGCTGTCATGCGCGTCGCCGAGCCAGTCCCCCGTGGCCATGACCTGGACATCGCGCGTATGCGTGCGCATCTGATCGATGTGCATCCCGCTTGGGGTCGGCCAGCTTTCGAAACGGGCTTCGCCCAGATGCGCATTGCCCAGACGCAGGTCGCCGACCGATATGTGCAGGGGCGGGATGGTCGCCGGGTTGATGCCGGTATTGGCATAGGCGGCGTCACTCTTGACGATGGTGGCCGGAGCCGGCTGCGCGGGGGCTGAAGCCGCGGCCGCCAGCGCGGGGTGGCCGTTCGCTTGTGCATTTGATGCACCCGGGTCCTTTGCGGACTCGTCCGGCCAGTACAGCCGCTGCAGATGCGCCACGATGCCGCGTTTGTAAAGATCAGTCGTAGGCAGCGTGAGCGTGCCTTTCACCTGCGGTCCGTCCAGCGTCATGCGGACCTGCCCGGGCTGCTGGGCCAGCTTCAGGTGCAGGGGCTTGAATGTGGCTCCAAACATCAGGGCACGATCCACATTCACGTCCACGCCATCCAGCTGCATCGGCGGTCCTTGCGGACTGCGTCTTGCATCCAGCGCGCGCTGCAACCAGCCGGAGACATTCAGGTCCTTGCCGTGCCCACGAATGCGGATGCCGCGGGCCGGAAGGCTGTCCGGCATCTGATCGCCGAGCCGGACCGACAAGGCCAGCGGCGCGCCCGCAGTCGTGGGCAGACGCGCACGGGCCTGCACCAGCGAGCCCAGGGACAGGCTGAGATCGCCACCACTGACCGGCAACTGCAGTGCCAGGTGCATCGGCAAGTGAACCGAAGCCGGCTTGTCCAGCGGGACCGGCAAGTCCAGGGCCATGCCATCCAGGCCGGAATCAACCGTCAATACCTGCCTGACCTGATCCTTTGGGCTATCGGTGATTGCAAAGCCGATATCGAAAGCGGCCGATCCGCTGGCGACCTGCGCCAACGGCGCCAGAACCGGCCTGCCCTTGATCAGGGCAGGCATGTCATAGATCCCGTGGATGGCAACCTGGACCGGTTTGTCAGGATCACCCGTAGCCCCCGGTCCCAGTGCAAGGTCGAGCGTGGAGGGCACGCCGTTGAAGCGCACCGGAAGTCCTTCGCCGTGCAATCCCCTGCCGTTGAAGTGCAGCGTACCGGCGAGCCCACGCATTGAAAGGCCCCAATCGGCATTGTCCACGTCCAGACCCTTCACTTTCGCCTCGCCGGCCAGTGTGTAATTTCGAAGGTCGCTGAACGGAAGCACCAGGCCGAAGTCGAACTCGCTCGTTCCGCCGAGCTTGAGGTCCTTGAGCGCCGAGGCATGCCGATGCGCGATCGGGCTGTTGCGGGCGAAATCGAGCATGCTCGCGCCGGTCCCTTTGCCCTGCACACTCAGCGCCAGCTGGCCATGCCGGAAGTGGGCAATCGAGGCCACGGCATCGGTGATGCTATTGCCGCCGGCATGACCGGCATCGGCCTTCACCAGCATGCCGTCATCGACAAAGCTGGCCACGGCATGCACGTCCTCGACGCGTGGCCATTGCTTTGCGTAATCCAGCGTCAGGCCGGAAATCTCCCCGCGGGCCTCGAACCGCCCACGCTGCTGGTTGAAGGGCCAGTCGCCCAGGTCGCCGTGTATCAGGCCCTCGGCATGATCCAGCACGCCCTTGACCAGCGCCCGGTCCAGCCATTTCCTGGGTTTCTCGGGGAGCAGGCGGGAGGGCAGAAACCTTCTGATCACGGACATATCGGTCCGGCCCAGGGTGAAGTACAGGTTCATGTAGGGCATGCCGTCGGCACCGGGCATGCGCGCTGCGCCACGCACTTGTCCGGAAAACTCCTTTCCGGAAAATGTGATTCCACCGCTTCCGATATGCCAATCCCGATCCTGTTGCCATGCGCTGATGGCCCCATTCAGGGACGTCAGCACGATCGGCTGCTGCAGGGTCCCCGGCATGCTGAGCGTGACCGCCTGTGCCGGCAAGTCGAGCGACACGGCCTCGGCGTCACCCATAAGATGCCCGCGTAACGGCCCCAGACCGGGCCGATGCCCCGCTGCCTGCAGCGTCAGGCCGTGAAATTGCGCATCCAGACTGGCCAGACCGCGCTGAGCCGACCATTCCAGGCGCCCCTGGTCCAGGGTCCCGTCCGGTCTGGCCGCAAACAGCCACTTGCTGAGCGCGGGCGGCAGACCGGGCGCTTCGGTCAACCAGGGCACCAGGCGGGACAGATTCAGGTGCAGCGCCCGCGCGCTGATCTCGCGTGCCGCACCCTTTCCACGAACATCAACGCGTGCCTGTGCGCCAGCGGGACCGGCATAGCGGATACGAAGGCCCTCCGGACGGCGCGCAAAGCCCAGCAGCGCCTGCTCGCGATGCATCTTCAGCTCGCCCTCCGGCCCGTGCAGGGCAAGATCGGACAGATCCATGCGCGTCGTTGCCGAGACCACGCGCCCTGCCTTCCAGTCCAGCCAGATCGCCAGATCGCCCCGGCCACTGTCGACGCCACGACCGGCCACATCCACACCGGCCAGCAACTGACCCAGGTCCACATTGTTTCCGCCCATGTACAGCCGACCGG
>NZ_JAQIBU010000069.1 GCF_027858935.1 Oleiagrimonas sp.
ATCTTTGTCCAGGCGGCGTTGACCACGCCCGGAATGGCGTCCATTTTCCAGCCCAGATCCGGCACCCACCATGAGTGGATGACGTCGCCGCCCGTAATCAGGAAGCGGATCTTCACGCCAACCGGCACCACCAGCGGATGGTCGACGTTGAGCAGGTAGGTATTGACGCCGTTGGTGACCACCTTGTATGGGCTCAGGCCGGAGTCGAGCTGACGGGTTGCATCACTCTTCTTGTCAAGGCGCGACATGAAACCGACCTTGTTGACCTTCTTGCCTTCGTAGTCGAGATAGTCGTAGCGCCATTTCCACTGGTAGCCCGTGACCTTGATGGTCATCTTCGACCCCGCGGTGTCGGTCGTATTGACCAGCACCTTGGATGCTGGCCATGCCAGGCCCACCAGAATCAGCGCGGGAACGATGGTCCAGACCAGCTCCAGCTTGGTGCTGTGTGACCACTTTTCGGCCACCGCGCCCTTCGACTTGCGGAAACGGATCATGGCGATGATCATCGCGCCGAACACCACGATGCCGATGACCACACAGACCAGGAAGGAGGCCATGTTGAGATCCCAGGCTTCGTGCGAGGCCTGGGTCACACCCTTGGTCAGATTGAGCTGCCATGGATGGGGGTTGGCTCCTGCGGCACAACTGAACAACGCGAACAACGCGCCCGCCCACGATGCCGTTCGTCCTCGAATACCACCAAGTTTCATCGTCTTGCACCCTGAAAAGGAAATTTCGGACCATCCCCGCTCGCTCACCCGGACTGCCTGCGGCTGCGTCGGGACCTCGCTGCCGAATGTTCCGTGATGTCATTGTCCAAGCGCCGGCGAGGTGTAATTCGCAAGCAGCCCACGCAATGTCTTCATGACACTGGCACGCTCCTCTTCCCCCAGGAATGCACCAATTTCGACCTCGTCCCCATGCGAGCCCACGATCAGCTTCTTGCGACCCAACTCCTCCCGCATCCGTACGCGAACCCAGTAGGACTGGAATCGCGCATGGCGTCGACCCGGCAAATACTCGATGTCGAGCGAACGCGCGTCGATCCGAATCCGCTCACTCCTGTCGCCGGCATGCCAGGCTCGCGACAGCGCCATCACAAGCCCTGCTGATTCCAGCAGGGCAAATATCGGGGCATAGACATTTCCCCCTTGCGCGCCGAGTGTGGCAATCGCCACCGTTACAGTCACCATCCCAAACGCCCACCCCCGCCAGGCCCGACGGCTCAGTGAGCGGTTGGGTCGGAGCAAGAGGGTCGACGGCCCTGCATCTGCAACGGCGAATTCGAGCGCAATCATGAATCAGTGCGCACCTCCCTTTGGCCAAGCATAGTGTGCCCCCTGCGCATCGACAAGGCTGCGTCATTATGTCGCGATACGACTGGCCTCCTGCACCGGCACTGCTTTGGCTGCATAGCGCGATATCGGCCGATAAATCAGGGTTTTCGAAAGCGCAGGGGTGGGTTGGAAGGGCTTGAAGCGAGGCATACAATTGTATCCTTGGTCTACCAGAAAGGTGTCCGTCCCCCCGTGAATGCCCAGATCCTAAGCCCTGAACTCTCCCCTCCCGATTCGTCTGCCCGCGAGCGGGTCACCGCGAACTGGCTGCGCGACGAAACCGAGATGGTCAACAGCCTGCTCCCGGAGGCCGAACTGCCGGATAGCGAGCGCGAAAAGGTCCTCGCGCGCGCCTCCGCGCTGGTCGAGCGCGTGCGCAAGCACGCTGACGAACAAAGCGCGATTGAGGCGTTCATGCGCCAATACGACCTGTCCAGCGAGGAAGGCGTCTTGCTGATGTGCGTGGCCGAGGCGCTGCTGCGCATTCCAGACACAGACACCATCGACATGCTGATCCGGGACAAGCTTGGCGATGCGGACTGGCAAAAACACCTGGGCGGCAGTCATTCGGTGCTGGTCAACGCGTCCACATGGGGCTTGATGCTGACCGGGCGCATGGTGAACCTGGCTGACGATACCCGCCGTGACGTGCGTTCCGCCATGCGTCGTCTGGCCGGTCGTGCCGGTGAACCGATGATCCGTGCCGCTGTGCATCAGGCGATGCGCATCATGGGGCACCAGTTCGTCATGGGCCGGACCATCGATGCGGCCATGGAACGCTCCGAGAAAAAAAGGAACAGGCGCTACCGTTACTCCTTCGACATGCTCGGCGAGGCGGCCCTGACGCAACCGGATGCGGATCGTTACCAGCAAGCCTACCGCGATGCCATCAAGGCCATCAGCACCGACCCAGATGCAGGGGATGTGATTGAAGCGTCTTCGATCTCGGTCAAGCTGTCGGCCCTGCATCCACGCTATGAGTTCGGCAAGCGCGAGCGCGTGCTCGAGGAACTGACCGAAAAGGTGCTTGAACTGGCGCAAATGGCCAGCGAGCGTGGCATCGCACTGACCATCGACGCCGAGGAGGCCGATCGCCTGGAGCTCTCACTGGATGTTGCCGCCAAGGTCTTCGCGCATCCTTCGCTGGAAGGCTGGAACGGACTGGGCATGGCCGTGCAGGCCTACCAGAAGCGTGCTCCGGCGGTCATCGACTGGATGATCGACATGGCCCGCAAGTACAAGCGCCGCTGGAACGTGCGGCTGGTCAAGGGGGCCTATTGGGATACCGAGATCAAGCGTTCCCAGGAACAGGGTCTGTCCGGCTACCCGGTGTTTACCCGCAAGCCGAACACGGATGTGGCCTACCTGGCCTGTGCGCGCAAGCTGCTGGATGCAGGCTCTGACCTGATCTATCCGCAATTCGCCACTCACAATGCCCACACCATCGCCTGGGTACATCAGGTTGCCGGCAAGCGTAGCTACGAGTTCCAGCGTCTGCACGGCATGGGCGTGGATCTGTATGACGAGGTCATCGGCAAGGACAAGCTTGATGTGCCCTGTCGCGTGTACGCCCCGGTCGGAAGCCACGAGGACCTGCTTCCCTATCTGGTGCGGCGACTGCTGGAAAACGGAGCCAACACCTCATTCGTGAACCGCATCTTCGATGAAGAGGTCAGCGTCGACGAGCTGATCGCGGACCCATGTCAGTCCGTACATGACTTCAAGTCCCTGACGCATCCTCGCATCCCGATGCCGGTCGACATCTTCGCCGAACAAAGGAAAAACTCCATGGGCGTGAACTTCGCCAACGAAAACGAGATCCGGCAACTGGCAAATGAAATCAACCAGCACCAGGGGCCCTGGAAGGCCGCTCCGCTGGTGCCGGGCGCCAAGACGCCGAATGGCACGACTGTCGACGTCACCGACCCCGCTGACCACCGTCGCGTGGTGGGCCAATGGATCGGTGGCGACGAGTCCACCGTCGATACGGCCATCGGCAATGCGGTCAAGGCACAACCGGACTGGGACCGCGTCCCTGCCGAAAAACGTGCACAGATCGCCGAGCAGGCGGCCGAGCTGCTGGAGGCGCATCGTGGCGAACTGGTGGCCATGTGCGTGCGTGAAGCAGGCAAGTCCCTGCCCGACGGCATCGCTGAAGTACGCGAGGCTGCCGATTTCTGCCGCTACTATGCTTCGATGGCACGCAAGCTGTTCGGCGCGCCCCAGGACATGCCCAGCCCCACCGGCGAGACCAACCGCCTGTTTCTCAACGGCCGCGGTGTGTTCGTGTGCATCAGCCCGTGGAACTTCCCGCTGGCGATCTTCGTCGGCGAAGTGATGGCCGCGGTACTTGCCGGCAATGCCGTGATCGCCAAGCCGGCCGAACAGACCTCGCTGATCGGCTACGCTGCGGTCAAGCTGCTGCATGAGGCCGGCTTTCCCGAGCACGTGCTGCAGTTCATCCCCGGCGACGGCGCCAA
>NZ_JAQIBU010000086.1 GCF_027858935.1 Oleiagrimonas sp.
CTTTGTCCTTGATCTGCAAGCAAAAATCACCTTGACAGTCTCAGGGGCTGAGACTAAGGTGGGCCGCAGTGTGAAATCGTGGGATTTCGTGGAAACACCGCAGTCATGTTCCAGGGTGAAACCGCCATCACCGTTGACGACAAGGGCCGTCTGGCCATCCCGACCGCGTATCGGGAGCTGGTCGCACGTGAGTGCGGCAGCCGGCTGGTGGTGGCGTACAACCCGTTCGAAGCAGGTTGCCTGTGGATTTTCCCGCAAGACGAATGGGAGCGGGTGCGCGACCAGGTCAACGCCCTGCCCAGCGTGAAAGCAGTGCATCGCGACCTGCAGCGAAAGCTGGTGGGCGCGGCGGCGCACGTGGAGCCGGATGGGGCCTCGCGGATCCTGCTTCCGGCCAGCCAGCGCGCATCGGCCGGGATCGAGAAGAAGGCTGTGCTGCTGGGCATGGACAACAAGTTCGAGCTGTGGAGTGAACAGGCGCACCTGAGTCGAATACGCCAGACGATTGAAGAGGATCAGGTCAGCGACGACATGGCGGAGTTGAAATTGTAGCGATAACCGATGGATTGAGTGGAAACGGGATGGCAGCGATGGGAAGTAGCAGGTTGTTGCATGTCCCGGTGATGTTGGATGAGGCGCTGGAGGCGCTCGACGTGCAGGCAAGTGGGCGATATCTGGATGGCACGTTTGGCCGCGGAGGGCATGCACGCGCGATTCTCGAACGGCTGTCACCGGAAGGTCGGTTGCTGCTGATGGATCGCGATCCACAGGCTGTGGCCGAGGCGGAACATGCCTTCGCACACGATCCGCGCGTATCGATCCGTCGCGGAAATTTTGCCCAGCTGGCCGAGTGGGCGCTGACTGAAGAGGGTCTGGACGGCATCTTGCTCGATATCGGCGTGTCCTCGCCGCAACTGGACGAGCCCGCGCGTGGTTTCAGCTTCATGGCCGACGCCCCCCTGGACATGCGCATGGATCCCGAAACTGGCGAAAGTGCAGCCGATTTCCTGGCTCGCGCCGAGGCAAGCGAAATCGCCGATGTGTTGTGGCGTTACGGCGAGGAGCGGTTCAGCCGGCGCATTGCGCGCGCCATCGTGGCGCAGCGCGAGACGCAGCCGTTGCGCCGCACCGGTGAGTTGGCCGATCTGCTGGCCCGTCTGCTGGGACGACGCGAGAAGGGCAAGCATCCGGCCACGCGCACGTTTCAGGCGTTGCGGATCAAGGTCAACGGCGAACTGGACGCGCTGCAAGAAGGCCTGCAGGGATCGCTCGACCGGCTGCGTCCGGGCGGGCGGTTGGTCGTGATCAGTTTCCATTCGCTGGAGGATCGGATGGTCAAGCAGTTCATACGCAGCCAGTCGGGGATCCCTCCGACCGGACCGCGCAATTTGCCGCCGCCGGAAGCACCGCCGGCGCGCTTGCGCGCCGTGGGCAAGGCGCGTTTCCCCGGCGCTGTCGAGCTTGCAGCCAATCCACGTGCGCGTTCAGCCGTCCTGCGTGTCGCCGAGCGGCTGTCATGACGCTGTTCCGCCTGGTTCTTTTGCCGAGTCTGCTGGTGCTGACGCTGGTCAGTGCCATTGCCGTGGTCTGGGCGCGACACGAGAACCGGGTTCTGTTCGTGAAGCTCACGCGCATCCAGGCGCGACGCGATGCATTGAACGTCGAGTTCGGCCGACTGGAGCTGGAAAAGGCCACCTGGGCCGATCCCGGCCGCATTGAATCCATTGCCCGCAAAACGATGGGCATGGTCAATCCCACGCCCGATGACACCCGGCTGGTTCGCCAATGAGCCGCAATCGTGCCAAGACCGAGCTGCAAGTGCCCGAGCGCGCACGGGGGCCTAGCGTTCGCCGCCGGCTGGCGCTGGTCTTGATTTTGCTGGGGCTGGCCTCGCTGGGTCTGGTGGTGCAGGCGGTGGATCTGCAGGTGGTCGACAAGGGCTTCTATCAGGCCCAGGGTAATGCGCGCTTCCTGCGTACAGTGCCGATCCCGGTATCGCGTGGCAGCATCTTTGACCGCAACGGCGTGCCGCTGGCGGTCTCCACGCCGGTCGAGTCGATCTGGGCCAATCCGCAGGAAGTGCTGGATCATACCGATCGCCTGCCGCAACTGGCACGCAAGCTGGGCATCGACCCGGATGACCTGAAGCAATACCTCGCGCAACGCGCCAGTCGCGAGTTCGTGTACCTGAAACGTCGCATGAGTCCGGAAGCGGCGCGGGCCGTGCTGGCGCTGAAGGTTCCCGGTGTCAACGAGCAGCGCGAATACCGGCGGTACTACCCGCTGGGCGCGGTGACCGCGCACGTGATCGGTTTCACCAATATCAATGACCATGGCCAGGAAGGCCTGGAGCTAGCCTACGACAATTGGCTCAGCGGCACTGATGGAAGCAAGCGCGTGATTCGCGACCGGCGCGGACACACGGTCGAGAACGTCGACCTGGTCAAGGCGCCAAAGCCCGGCCATGACCTGACCCTGAGTATCGATCGCCGCATCCAGTATCTGGCCTACCGCCAGTTGCGGGATACGGTCGAGAAATTTCACGCCACCTCGGCCTCGATGGTGGTGATGAACGTGCATACCGGCGAAGTGCTGGCGATGGTCAATCTGCCGTCCTACAACCCCAATGCGGTCGGCAACAGCACCGCCGCCCAGCGCCGCAACCGGGCAGTGACCGACGTGGTCGAACCCGGTTCCACGGCAAAAGCCTTCACCGTGGCTGCGGCGCTGGAAAGTGGCAAATGGACACCGACGACCAAGATCAACACCGGCCCGGGCTGGTACAACCTTTACGGTCACACCATCCACGATGACACCCCCAACGGTGTGCTTGATGTTACCGGCGTGCTGACCAAGTCGAGCAATATCGGCGCGGCCAAGATCGCGCAAAGCCTGAACACGATGCAGATGTATGACGTGTTCCGGGACTTCGGTTTCGGCCAGAGCACCGGGAGCGGTTTCCCGGGCGAGTCGTCCGGCGTGCTCCCCGTAGGTACGGACTGGCGTCCGATTCGCCAGGCCACCATCGGCTATGGCTACGGGTTCAGTGTCACGGTACTGCAACTGGCGCAGGCCTATTGCGCCATTGCCGATGGTGGCGTGTTGCATCGACCATCCTTCGTGAAGGGTCAGGACAGCCCGGGCAAACGGGTGCTGGATGCCAAGGATGCGCATGCGCTGGTCAACATGCTCAAGACCGTCGTGCGCCCGGGCGGAACCGCCTATGGGACCGCATCGATCCAGAACTACACGGTCGCCGGCAAGACCGGCACTTCACATGAGGCCGAGGACGGCGGCTACTCGCAGACCGACTACAACGCGCTGTTCGCGGGTATGGTGCCGGCCAGCAATCCGCGCCTGGTGGGCGTGGTGTTAGTGCGCGGCCCCAAGGGAAGTTACTACGGTACTTCAGTTGCCGCACCGGTATTCAGTGCGGTGATGAAAGGGGCCTTGCGCCTGCTCGACGTGTCACCGGACAACGTGCCGCCGCAAGACTACACCCAGGTCCAAACCGAAGCGGGGACCACGCCATGAGCGCGACGACCATGCTCTTGCGCGATCTGCTTGCGGGGATCCCGGGAAGGGACTCCGGCGGTGACATCATGGTGTCCGGTCTGCAGATCGATTCGCGCCGGGTGCTTCCGGGACATGCCTTTGTCGCGCTGGCAGGCAGCCGCGCGCATGGCATCACGTTTGCCCCAGCGGCCGTCGCACGAGGCGCCTCGGTGATCCTTGCCGAGGCGCCCGTGCGCGCCGCACCCGAGATCGACGCACCGGTGATCTGGATCGAAGGCCTGCGTGCACGTGCAGGCGATCTGGCTGCGCGCTTCTTTGGCCAACCATCGCGCGGGATGACGGTCATTGGCATCACCGGTACCAATGGCAAGACGTCCAGCGTGCAGATGCTGGCTCAGGCCCTCGAGTATCTCGGGCATCGCGCGGCCACAATTGGCACCCTGGGGTCGGGGCTGGCCGGCGCGATGCAGCCCGGAGAGCGAACCACGCCGGATGCCATCCACACGCAGGAGCTGTTGGCAGGTTTTCGTGACGCCGGCGCCAC
>NZ_JAQIBU010000091.1 GCF_027858935.1 Oleiagrimonas sp.
CACTCGGCCACGCATCTGCTGCACGCGGCACTGCGCGAGGTGCTGGGCACGCATGTGACGCAGAAGGGTTCGCTGGTGGCTCCTGACCGCCTGCGTTTCGACTTTGCAAACGAACAGCCGGTGACGCTCGCCGAGCTGCACGAGATCGAAACCCTGGTCAATGCCCAGGTCCGGCGCAACCAGGCCGTGGATGTGCGCCACATGGGCTATCAGGAGGCCATTGATTTCGGCGCCATGGCGCTGTTTGGCGAGAAGTACGGCGATCAGGTCCGGGTGTTGAAGATGGGTGATTTCTCGACCGAGTTGTGTGGCGGCACCCATGTCTCGCGTACCGGTGACATCGGCTTGTTCAAGATTGTTTCCGAGTCCGGTGTCGCGGCCGGCATCCGCCGTATCGAGGCGGTTACCGGTGTCGGTGCGCAAGTCCACGTGGAGACCGAGGAGGCCCGGCTGCGGGAAATGATCGAGTTGCTGGGCGCCGGCAGTGCCGACGTGGTGGACAAGCTGCGCCAGGTGTTCGAGCGCAGTCGCCAGATGGAGCGTGAACTGGAGGCACTGAAGTCACGTGCCGCATCGGCGGCCTCGGCCGATCTTGCCGGGCAGGCCCGTGAGATCAACGGCGTGAAGGTGGTCGCTGCACGCCTGCCCGGCATGGATCGCAAGGATCTGCGCGAAGGAGTGGATCAGCTGAAGCAGCAACTGGGCGACTGCGTGGTGCTTTTGGCCAGCGCAGCGGATGGCAAGGTGACCCTCGTGTGCGGTGTCAACGGACGCGCGCTGGAGAGGGTCAAGGCTGGAAGCATCGTGTCCCAGGTGGCCTCCCAGATCGAGGGCAAGGGGGGCGGTCGTCCCGATATGGCGCAAGGTGGCGGTGTCGATTCTCCGGCGCTGGATACGGCACTGGAAGCGCTCACCTCATGGCTGGAAAAGTTGCTGGCTTGACCCGCTTTTTGCCTCCTGTTCACGAATTGGCTGTCGTAACAGCAATTGCGCCCGGCTTGTGTCGCGGCTAGTATCGGTCGACCATTGGAAATGTTTGCCCAATGGAGGCGGATGGCGGGGAACGCCGTCATCCACTCAAGTTACAGAAATCAGGACAGAAATCAGGGGTGGGCCATGACGTTGAGTGACGTCAGGTAGAGTTTCGCGCAATCAGGGGTGAGGTGCGCGACCCGAGTCATGGCCCTGATGGAGCCAGGAGTAGTAAATAATGTTGATACTGACCCGTAGAGTCGGTGAAACCCTTATGATCGGTGACGAGGTGACCGTTACCGTTCTGGGTGTGAAGGGCAATCAGGTGCGCATTGGCATCAATGCGCCCAAGCACGTGTCTGTTCATCGCGAGGAGATCTACCAACGCATCCAGCGTGAGCACGATCACGCCGGAGATGCCGGCACAGGCGTCGCTGAGGACGATCCCCAGTTGCAGATTGAGTGAAGGGTTTGCGGCTTCGAACGCTTGCAGCTATCCTACGCGGCTTCCGGTACGCGGAAGACATGCACCGGAGAGATGCCCGAGTGGCTGAAGGGGCTCCCCTGCTAAGGGAGTAGAGGGTTAATAGCCTTCTCGAGGGTTCGAATCCCTCTCTCTCCGCCAATTTACACCCGTAGTTGCTCAGGTGATGTCGCGTTTGCCTGCACATGATGTCTGGCAACGGAATCGACATTGCATGAAGGCGGTTGACGTGGCGCAACGGTTTGCCAATAATGCCGCGCCTTGCCGTTTGATTGATCAAACGCTGGCAACAGCAACAATCTGAATACGCGCCCGTAGCTCAGCTGGATAGAGTACCTGGCTACGAACCAGGCGGTCGGGAGTTCGAATCTCTCCGGGCGCGCCATACACAGGAAAAGGCCAGCAGGCGTCAGCCCGCTGGCCTTTTTTTGGGTTGTTCACCCAACTGCGGGTAAGGCCGCGCGTATCTTGAGGAAAAAAGCAGGCATCATCTCGGTATACGCAAGTCCTGCACTTGATGCCCAGATTTTGTTGTTGATGCTCACGATCAGGTTTGTGTCCAACGGCCAGCGGCTGTGGGCAAGGATGCCGGCGAGCCAGGGTTGCAGACGCCTCAGGAAGATCTTCAACGGTTCGATGTCACGGTCCAGGGCGCACTACTTCCAGGTCCGCAGGGCCCAGCCCAGGCGGCGCTAGCGCCATAGCTGTTTGGGGTCATCCTTGAACGCGTACACCGACCCACAGCACGCGCTTGCGCTCGGGCTGCAACACCGCCGTTGCGTAACGGGGCCCTTCTGGATCGCAAACGCGTCGATCGCGATCACGGTCACGCCGGTCAGATCGACCGGTCCGCAGGTGCGTTCCCGATGCTGGCGGTCGATCTGCCTGACCGTCCTCCAGCTGAAGCCGAACCAGCGGGCGGCGTGCACTAGCGCGGTGACGGTGCGCAGTCGGGCCACACTCTCGGCCAGGCGTCGTGTGACCCGGGCATAGGGGGCCAGCCAGTCGAGTGGTTCCCGCCGCGGGCGACAGTTCGGACAGGCCAACCGATCACGCGACACCACCAGCTCCAGCGAGGACTCGAACACTGGCAAGTCCTATTTGCGAGGCGAACGCTGGTCGTGCACCGCCGTCCGCACAGCACCGGCCCGAGCAGCTGCGCCCGATCCCCGGCTGCGGCTGCAGCCAGATCACCAGCCAGAGGCGCCCCGACCGGCCCTCATGCCGCCAACACTCAATGCCATATCCAACCCAGCCTCCCAGCAGGGACATCCCGTCTGCCTTGGCAACGGCGGCCTCAGTTCGTTACCTGGAGAACAGCAAGTCAACAGCAAGTCTGCACGGTCGGCCGTGCGCTTCCCCCTCAGCTGGGACAAGAACTTTTATTTGTCCTCAGTGTCTGATTTTGCCCGGCGGTTGTCATCGCGCCGCAATCGTGAAGCCGTAAATTGATGGCGCTGGATGGGATGGACCGGATCAATCGGATCAACCACATGTGCCTGCCGGGGACGATGGGCGAGTTCCCCGGCGAAGGACTGAACGGCTTGCTGTCAACAGCGGGAAGTCCAAGCCAAGGCGGTCTGGTTCAGGCCAAAAGTATAGGGAAATCAGGGCGGCATATCCCACACAAAAATGTGTGCGCTATGCCACATTGTGTGATATAAAACACACTCAGCTTTGTGCCAGGTTGGCTGGTGGATGGATCCATCAGATAGAAGGCGCTACAGGGGGCTGGAAGGATGTCCAGGTTTTTACAACTCAGCGCGTTAAGCTGGCAGTTCCTGCTGGTGCTGGTCGAATTCTTGCTAATCACGGCAAGCGTTTACGCTGCGGTGATGCTGCGTTTTTGGGGCCATGCCGGCACCCAGACCGCATTCGAGCAGGATTTGTATTGGCGCGCTTCACTGGTTGCAATCTTGCTGATCCTGTCAATGGCAGCGCTCGGCTTGTACCAGATTCACCTGCGGGCAGGGTGGCTTGGACGGCTCAGCCGTCTGGCAGTCGCCTTCGTGCTGGGCGGCATGGCACTTACCGTGCTGTTCTATCTTGTTCCTGAGTTAGATCTGGGCCGAGGTGTTCTCGGCATTTCATTGCTGCTCGGCTATCTTGTCGTGTCGATATGGGGTTTGCTGTCCCAAAGTCTTGTGGACGCGGACCTTTTCAAGCGCCGTGTGATCATGCTCGGTGCCGGTGAGCGCGCAGCTGAGTTCGTTCTCATGATGCGCCGCAAGACCGATCAACGCGGATTCAAACTCCTGGGTTGCGTACCGATCGGCGCCGATCCGGTGTCTGTTTCCGAATCATTGCTGCTGCATCCAGACGGGACCTTGAACGAATGGGTGTCTCGGCTCGGCGTGCAGGAAATCGTGGTGGGACCGGACGACCGTCGCGGCACCTTGCCAGTGGACGCACTGCTGGAATGCAAGAAGTCAGGCAGAGCTGTGACCGAGCTCGCCCAGTTTGTCGAGCGTGAGGCCGGCAAAATCAAGATGGGGCCGACCAGTCCATCCTGGCTTGTGTTTTCGGATGGCTTCAACGCCTCTCCCATGCGGTCCATGACAAAGCGCGCCTTCGATCTGGGCACCGCCCTGCTGGTATCGCTGGTCGCTGGGCCGCTCATGCTGTTGACTGCGTTGGCAATCCGGATGGAGTCGGGACCCGGAGCGCCGATCCTGTATCGTCAGGAACGTGTCGGTGAAAACGGCAAGGTGTTCCGGTTGATCAAGTTCCGCAGTATGGGTGTCGACGCCGAGAGCGACGGCGTGGCACGTTGGGCCAGCAAGAACGACGATCGGGTAACCCGGGTCGGACGATTCATTCGCAAGGCCCGGCTGGACGAATTGCCGCAGATCTGGAACGTGCTGCGCGGCGACATGAGCTTCGTCGGTCCGCGACCGGAGCGGCCCAAGTTTGTGAACGAATTCAACGTGCGCATTGGTTACTATGCGCTGCGTCATGCCGTAAAGCCGGGTCTGACCGGTTGGGCCCAACTGCGCTATTCCTACGGTTCGTCCATGAAAGACGCCGAGGAAAAGCTGAAGTACGACCTGTTCTACGTGAAAAACCACAACTTCGTCTTTGATCTGGCCATCCTGGTTCAGACCGTAGAGGTCGTTTTGTTCGGGCGCGGTTCGCGCTGAAATTTCGGAGACCTAGGCAGTGAAATTCATATCGCGAAACTATTTTGTCATGCTGCTTGTGGCGGTTGGATTTGCGTTGCTGAGTGGTTGCAGCAGCACACCGATCATCAATGGACCGACAGCTGCGCCCCAACAGGCCGAGCGCTACATCATCGGTCCGGGCGATTCGCTGAATATCTTCGTGCGCGAAAACCCTAACCTGACCACCACGGTACCGGTGCGCCCGGACGGGCGTATCTCCATTCCATTGGTACAGTCCATCGTCGCTGCCGGCAAAACCCCGGAACAATTGGCGGGGAACCTGGAAAAGTCCCTGAGCCGCTACATCCGTTCCCCCCAGGTGACCGTGATCGTCAAGAGTTTCGTCGGCGCCTACAGCCAGCAGGTGCGCGTGGTCGGGCAGGCGACGACACCCAAGGCCGTACCTTACCGCAGCGGCATGACCTTGCTTGACGTGATGATCGACGTCGGAGGCCTTACCAAGTTTGCCTCAGGGAACAGTGCCAAGATCGTGCGCCATCTGCCCGACGGCAAGGAGCAGACCATCCCGGTGCGGCTGGGCGACCTCATGAATGGCGCGATCAAGGACAACGTGGTCATGCGCCCCGGCGATATCCTGATCATTCCCGAATCTTATTTCTGACTTGATGAGCGCGGATGCATGGCAACCATTGGCGACATCGGAAAACAGTGATGCAGAACCCATCCTTCGATTTGCATGAAATTTTCCAGAATGTGCTTCTGGAGGTACGCGCCGCCTGGCGCTATCGCTGGCACGCCCTGATCGTTGCATGGTGCCTGATGCTCGTGGGGGCCGCGCTGGTTTTCACTCTGCCGAACAAGTATGCGGCCAGTGCCCAGGTGTATGCCGACACCGAAGCGTTGAGCAATCCACTGCTCAAAGGGGTTGCTGTGCAGCCTGACGTGCGCCAGCGCCTGAACATCATCACCCATACATTGCTGACGCGGCCCAACCTCGAATCCGTGGCGGACAAGACCGGCTTGTCGTCGCGCGCCACGACCCCGGAGAGCAAGGAGCAGTTGTTGAGCAGTCTCGGCGCCGCAGTGCAGATCAAGGAAGCCGGTACGCGGGATCTCTACACCATAAGTTATGCCGACCCCGACCGGAAGATGGCGCTGAAAGTGGTCCAGGCGTTTTTGCAGATACTCATGAACGACACCTTGGGCGCGAATTCTGCTTCAACAGATACGGCACAGAATTTCCTGCAACAGCAGGTCCAGGACTACAGTCAGAAGTTGAACGATGCGGAGAACAAACTCGCTGCTTTCCAGGCTGCCAACGTCGGCTATATTCCCAATCAGGGCGGCAGTGACTATTTCACGCGCCTGCAGGCCGCCAAGACCCAATTGCAGAACCTGCAGGATCAATACGATACGGCAGTGTCCGGCCGTGCCATGGCACATCAGCAAATGCAGGCCATGACGAGCGGCCCGGTATCCGGTGGTGTTGATCCACGCACTCAGGGGATCGACCAGCAAATCGCGGCATACCAGCAGCAGCTCAACAAGCTGTTGCTGAGTTACACCGATAAATATCCGGACGTAATTTCCACCAAGCGCATGATTTCGCAATTGAAAAAGCGACGTGCTGCGCTGCAGAAGGATGCCTCGGGCACATCGTCAATGGGGGTGGTCTCGGATAATCCGGTATATCAGGAGATGCAAAAATCCCTGTATGCCACCCAGGTCCAGATCCAGAAGCTGTCAACACAGATCGGCCTGCAAAAAAAGCGGATCAATGATCTCAAGAGCCAGGCTGGCAGGATCACCGGTGTGCAAGCCACCTTGCAGAAACTGACACGCAATTACGAAACCATCAAGAAGCAATACGATCAGTTATTGGCGCGCCTGAATACGGCGCAACTGTCGCAGGACGCAACACAAAGCGGGAACAATCTGAAATTCCAGGTGGTCAATCCCCCGGATGCTCCGTTGCGTCCCGTGAGCCCGAAACGTGGTCTGTTGCTTTTGCTGGTATTCGTGCTGGCTGTGGCTGTCGGCGGTGGGTTTGCCTATTTCCTGCACAAGATCAGGCCGGTGTACGTGAGCCTCAAGGGGCTGCGGCAGTCAAGCGATTATCCGGTGCTGGGAGCCATCAGCATGGTTGTTTCGCAGGCACGGCAGGTGGCTCGACGCCGCGAAGTCATCGGATTCTGCGCCGGCGGCGGTCTGTTGGCCGTGGTTTTGGTGCTGGGGCTTGCCTTCGATGGCCCGCTTACCCGTTTGGTGCAGCATATCTTTGTCATGGGTTCCGTATGAAGATCGTCGAAAAGGCAGCTGAAAAACTCAAGGCTTTGCATCCGGAGCCGCAGGAGTCGACGCAAATCGACCCGGTATCGGACGCGGCATCAGCATCAGCGGTCCCGGACGTCGAGCGTTTGCAGGAACAGCGGCAGGTAGTGGATCGGCCTTCGGAAACCGCCCCGCTGTGCCACGTGGACCAAATGGCGCTCAAGCGGATGGGCTATCTTCCCTCCAATCATGAGGGAGATGAACGGCTCAACGATGAGATGCGCCGTATCAAGCGGCCGTTGTTGGCCAATGTGACCGGAAAGAACGCCAAGACACCGGCGCATGCCCAACGCATCCTGGTCACCAGCCCCATGCCGGGCGAAGGCAAGACCTTCACCGCCGTCAATCTCGCCCTGAGCCTGGCGCGCGAGCCGGACTTCGAAGTATTGCTGGTCGACGGTGACATACCGAAGTCCAGCCTCACTCGGGCTTTCGGTCTCGATGGCCGGCCCGGGCTCATGGACGTGCTGGCCGATGACAAGTGCAGGCCGGAATCGGTCATCGTGCGCACCGATGTTCCGAACCTGCAGGTGGTGCCGGTAGGGAAGCGTCATAAGCTCACCGCTGAATTGTTCGGTAGCCGCCGCATGCAGGATGTGCTCGAAGCATTTGGCGGGAAGAATCGCCGACGTCTTATGGTATTCGACTCCTCGCCCTTGCTGGCAACTTCGGAATCTCCTCTGCTGGCTTCGCACATGGGCCAGGTGCTTGTGGTGGTGGCAGCAAGCCGCACCCGACAGCAGGCGTTCAATGCATCTTTGCAAAGTTTGCACGCCTCCCAGTTTGTCGGCCTGATCCTAAACATGAGCCGCCTGCCGGCGAGCGAGAACTATTACGACAGTGGATATGGCAACTAGCCCCGATTTCCCACAGCATCAGGCGACGAAGCGACGTGAATACCGGTTTTCACCATCGCTGGCAATGGTTGTGGCTGCCGTCCTGGCCAATGGCTGGGCACCCGCACGGGCCCAGGATGTCCCGGTCATGGGGCCCACGACCACGACCCCCGCTCAGACAGGGCAAGATGCGAATGCGCAAGAGCGGATCGGTACCGTTCGGCAGCCGACCCTGGCCGACCCGGGCTGGGTGACGGGCATCACACTGGGGGAGTTGTATACCGACAACCTGAGGCTGGCGGCTGGCAGCAAGCCGAAACAAACGAGCTGGATCACCCAGATCCAGCCTTTTATCAAGGCAGCCTACAGCGGACCACATTTTTCCGGGTTGTTCGATTACCGCATCACCGGAGATCTGTATCCGGGCCAGGCCGGTTACAACCAGTTGACCCAGAACCTGAAAGCCCAGGCCACGTTCACCATTGATCCGCAGCACCTGTTTGTCGATGCCACCGCACTGTATGGAAGCCGGGTCATCAACAATCAATTGGCAAGTTCACCCAGCACGTATTTTCTCAGCAACAACCGCGCCAACGTTGCAACAGCAACGGTCAGTCCATACTGGGTCCAGGACCTTGGCAGCGCCGGCATCATGAAGCTGCGCTACAGTCACGGGCGTGTGGTGTACAACACGAGAGGCATCCCTGCGCAAAGGGCCGGCGTGTTGTACGGCATCTCAAACGTCAAGAGCAACGCGCTGCAATTCAGCCTGGTGAGTCCCAAGGGCAGGTCGTGGGGCTGGGATCTGCAGTATTCCAATCAGCGCATCAAGCAGGATGCTGCCACGAAGGGCGTGGATTTCGAGGTTGCCAAGCTGGGAACCTACGTTGAAGTCAGCACTTCTGCCCGATTGCTGGCCGATGCGGGCAAGGAAAACAAATTCCTTCCGGATGGAACGGTTGAGAAGATGGGTGCGCGATTCTGGGATGCAGGTTTCTCCTGGGCGAACAGTCTGTACAGACTCAAGGCGCTGGTCGGACATCATTTTTACGGTCGCAGCTACCAGTTTTCCTGGGAGCGCACAGGAGCCCTGCTGACGACGAGCCTCAGGTATGAGGAACGACCGACCGATCTCAACCAGCAGTTGCTGGGACAGAACCCGGGTCAGCTCATTGCTTCACCCATCGGCGAGTCCGTTCTTCCCTCGCTGCTGGAGCGACGAATTTACCTGATGAAACGCGCCACGGCATCGGCGGATTACCTGATGCCGAAGGGCAACCTGCGTGTGACGCTTTATGACGAGCGGCGGACCTTTATCATGTTGGGAAACCGCCAGGAAAAAATTGCCAATGCAAATGTCGACTGGCTGTTCGATATCGGTGCCTTCACCACGTTGACACCGACGCTGGGCTGGCAGCGGTATACCTTCCAGGACGGTCAGGTTTCGCACAACACCTATGAGCAATTGGCGTTGGTCCATCAATT
>NZ_JAQIBU010000141.1 GCF_027858935.1 Oleiagrimonas sp.
GACCTGATGATTGCCTCGGTGATCATCATGTCGCTGATCATCGTGCCGGTGCTGATTGCCATCGGCGTCATCGCGTGGCGCTATCGAGCCTCCAACAAGGATGCGACCTACGAGCCCGAGTGGGACCATTCCAGCAAAGTGGAACTGGTGGTCTGGGCGGCGCCGCTGCTGATCATCATCGCATTGGGCGCCATGACCTGGATCGGCACCCACCAGCTTGACCCCTACCGCTCGCTTACGCGCATTGGCAAGGGTCGGTCGGTGACCAGCCAGACCAAGCCACTGGAGGTCGAGGTGGTCTCGATGGACTGGAAGTGGCTGTTCTTCTATCCGAAGTACGGCATCGCCACGGTCAATGAGCTGGCAGCTCCCGTGAATGTGCCGATCCATTTCAGGCTGACCTCGACCCGGATGATGGATTCGTTCTTCATCCCGTCGCTGGC
The DNA here is from genome assembly GCF_027858935.1 of Oleiagrimonas sp. Taxonomy (GTDB): domain Bacteria; phylum Pseudomonadota; class Gammaproteobacteria; order Xanthomonadales; family Rhodanobacteraceae; genus Oleiagrimonas. The sequence continues at coordinate 444 of NZ_JAQIBU010000141.1, forward strand.
TGGACAGATCTACACCATGCCCGGCATGCAGACGGTGCTCAACGCCGTCATCAACAAGCCGGGAAGTTACAGGGGTTACTCCTCCAACTACAGCGGTCTCGGTTTCACTGACATGCGTTTTCGCTTCCTTGGCATGAGCCAGCAGAAATTCAGCCAGTGGGTGGCCAAGGTTCGTGCTCAAGGTGGCAATCTCGATCGCCAGGCGTTTGATCAGCTCAATCAACCCAGTCGAGCCGTGCCGGTGCGCTACTACGCGCGCTATGAGGCAGGTTTGTACCATCGCATCCTCAATCGATGCGTCGATCCGGGACAGATGTGCTTGGACAAGATGATGACCATCGACGCCAGCGGTGGCCGTGCCCTGCACGACAGCTCCGCCGATGGCGCCAAGTCCGGTAATCCATCGACAGCGGCGCCCGCGTACAACGCGACGACGCACTGATCCGAATTTTCGAGGTTCAAACCATGCCTGACCGTCCCGCAATCTGGAATTTCCTGCTTGGGCGTTTGTCGCTCAGTTCGCTTCCGCTCCACAACTCGATTGTGGTCGGTACGTTCATCGTCGTCAGCATCGGTGCCCTCGGGGTCCTGTCGCTGATCACCTACTACCGCAAATGGGGCTACCTGTGGAGCGAATGGTTCACCAGTGTGGACCACAAGAAGCTGGGCATCATGTACATGGTGCTCGCCACAGTGATGCTGTTCCGCGGCTTCGCCGACGCGATCATGATGCGGTCCCAGCAAGCGATCGCCTTTGGCAGCAACATGGGCTACCTGCCCCCCCACCACTACGATCAGGTCTTCAGCGCGCACGGCGTGGCCATGATCTTCTTCGTGGCGATGGCCTATATCGTGGGGCTGATGAACTTTGCCATGCCGATGCAGATCGGCGCGCGCGATGTGGCTTTTCCGTTCCTCAACAACCTCAGTTTCTGGCTGACGGTATCCGGCGTGGTGCTGTTCATGACCTCGCTGTTCGTCGGTGATTTTTCGCACGCAGGCTGGTTGGGCATGCCCCCCGTCTCGGAGCTCAAACAAAGCCCCGGGCCCGGCGTGGACTATTACATATGGGGCCTGCAGCTCTCCGGAGTGGGCACCCTTCTGACCGGCATCAATTTTGTCGTGACCATCCTCAAGATGCGTGCACCCGGCATGTCGCTGATGAAGATGCCGATGTTCACCTGGACCTCGCTGTGCACCAGCGGGTTGATTGTGGTCGCGTTCCCGATCCTCACCGCCACGCTGTTCCTGCTGTCACTGGACCGCTACATCGGAACCCACTTTTTCACCAACGGGTTCGGTGGCAACGTGATGATGTATGTGAACCTGATCTGGATCTGGGGACACCCGGAGGTGTACATCCTGATCCTGCCGCTGTTTGGCGTGTATTCGGAGATCGTCTCGACCTTTTCGGGCAAGCGGCTGTTCGGCTATTCGTCCATGGTGTATGCCACCGCGGCGATCATGCTGCTGTCGTATCTGGTGTGGCTGCACCATTTCTTCACCATGGGTTCGGGCGCTGACGTCAATTCCTTCTTTGCGCTCACTACCATGCTGATCTCCATACCCACGGGTGTGAAGATCTTCAACTGGCTGTTCACGATGTACCGTGGACGCGTGCGCTTCGACGTGCCGATGCTGTGGACGATGGGCTTCTTGTTCACCTTCACCATTGGCGGCATGTCCGGCGTGATGCTGTCGGTGGCGCCGGCGGACTTCCTGCTGCACAACAGCCTGTTCCTGATCGCGCACTTCCACAACGTGATCATCGGCGGCGTCGTGTTCGGCGTGTTCGCGGGCATCAACTACTGGTTCCCCAAGGCGTTCGGGTTCCGGCTTGACGCGTTCTGGGGCAAGGTCAGCTTCTGGTTCTGGCAGATCGGCTTCTGGGTCGCGTTTGCCCCGTTGTACGTGCTGGGTCTGATGGGCGTGACCCGTCGCCTCAGCCACTTTGAGGATCCCAGCCTGCAGATCTGGTTCATCATTGCGGCCTTTGGCGCGTTCCTGATCCTGCTTGGCATCCTCGCCTTCGTGGTGCAAATCTACGTCAGCATCCGTCGCCGCGACGAACTGGCTGTGGGCAACGATCCGTGGGATGGGCGCACCCTGGAGTGGTCAACCTCATCGCCTCCCCCACCGTACAACTTTGCTTTCATCCCGAAGGTGCATGAACGCGAAGCCTGGGATGACATGAAAAAACATGGCTACCAGCGTCCCTTGGAAGGCTTCAACGATATCCACATGCCCAAAAGCACCAGCACGGGTGTCGTGATCGGAGTCCTGGCCACGGTCTTCGGCTTTGCCATGGTCTGGTACATCTGGTGGCTGGCGATCCTTACGTTCGTGGCGCTGATCGGGACCGCCATCTGGCATACCTTCAACTACGACCGCGAAGGCTACGTCAAGGCGAATGAAGTCGGTGAATTTGAACAACACATCGGCAACTGGGAGCCGAAGGCACAAGGCGCAACCTCATGAATAGCATTGCAATCGACAAGGCGCCCTCCGAACCGCAGGACTTTCTGTGCCTGGAGGAAGGGCATCCGCACAACGGAACCCTGCTCGGGTTCTGGCTTTACCTGATGAGCGACTGCTTTATCTTTGCGTCGCTGTTTGCCTGCAACGCGGTGTTGGGAACCAGCTACGCAGGAGGCCCCAGCGCGCATGATGTGCTCGACCTGCCCGGCCTGGCCGTGAATACGGCTTTGCTGCTGGTGTCCTCGGTCACCTTCGGTTTCGCCATGCTCGAAGTGTCGCGCCAGCGCAAGCGCGCCATGCTCGTGTGGCTTGGGATCTCGGGCCTGCTTGCGGCAATGTTCGTGGGTCTGGAAATCCACGAGTTCGTCGGCATGATCGCCGAGGGCGCCGGTCCCGATCGTAGCGCCTTCCTGTCCTCGTTCTTCACCCTGGTCGGCACCCACGGCCTGCACGTGTCGCTCGGCATCGTGTGGTTGATCGTGTTGATGTTCCAGCTGGGCAAGTACGGCTTGAACGAGGCCAATATCCGCCGTCTGCGCTGTCTCAGCATGTTCTGGCATTTCCTGGATCTGGTGTGGATCGGCGTGTTCAGCTATGTCTATCTGGTGGGAGTGCTGCGATGAATCATCCGTCCAATGCCGCGCATGCGCACGATGACGCCATGCATGAACATACCGGCAGCCTGCGGGGTTACCTGACCGGGTTTGTGCTGGCCGCGATCCTCACCATCATCCCGTTCTGGCTGGTGATGGGCCATGTGATCGAAAGTCACCAGACGACCATCCTGATCGTGCTGGCCCTGGCCGCGGTGCAGATCGTGGTGCACATGATCTACTTCCTGCACCTGGACACGCGCTCGGAGAACGGCTGGAACATGCTGGCGGTGATCTTTACCGCTGTGCTTGTGGTGATCGTGCTGGGCGCGTCGATCTGGGTCATGTACAACGAAAATGCCAACATGATGCCCATGTCGCCGCAGTACCAGCATCACAGGCTGGGCTCGTGAGCGGGACGCCGTGCAGCAACCCGCATCCTCCCGGATGTCTCGCCTTCCGCTGAAAACGGTAGCCTGGGCGCTGCTGGCGCTCGGGGTATTCGCCGGCTTCATCGCGCTGGGCAACTGGCAGGTGCGACGGCTGCACTGGAAGCTTGGGCTGATCCATGACGTGCATGCACGCGCGCACGCGCCGCCGGTGGCAGCGCCCGGACCCGCGCAATGGTCCCGGATACGCAAGGGCCACCTGCAGTACCTGCACGTGGGCCTGCATGGAAGGTTTCTCGCAGGCGCTCCGACGCTGGTCCATGGTACCAGCACCTTGGGTTACGGGTTTTGGGTGCTGGCCCCGCTGCGCACCGATCGCGGCTTTGTGGTGCTGGTCAATCGCGGCTATGTCCCGGCCGGACTCCCGGGCACGCCGGCCTTCGCAAAGACGCAGCCGCCCCAAGGCGAGGTCACCTTGACCGGCCTGCTGCGGTTCAGCGATCCCGGCGGCGGCTTTCTGCGTCCCAACCGGCCGCAAGCCGGGAAATGGTATTCGCGCGACGTTGCCGCCATCGGCGCCGCGCGCGGTTTGCCCGCCGACCAGGTGGCGCCGTATTTCGTTGACGCCGACGCGACCGCCACGCACAAGGCCTGGCCCGTCGCCGGCCTCACCGTGATCCATTTTCCCAATCACCATCTGGGCTACGCCATCACCTGGTACCTGATGGCCCTGGGCACGCTCCTGGGTGCAGGCATCGCTGCCCGTCAGCAATGGCGTGCCCGGCGGCGGGCACGCGCGTAACGCGAGAGCGGCCGCTCGGGCCATGGATCCTTGCCGCGTCAAAGAAGTTTTGGGGCAAGAGGGATGCGGCGGGCTTTTCCGCTGCCCCGATCCCTGAAAGCGGAAGAACGCGTCCCGCGTTCCGTGCCATTCAAGTCCGGATGTTCATGAAAAAGGCCTGACTGACGCGGCTTCCGTGTCGTGGGGCACACCCGGCCTGGACGATGCTTCGAGCACGCGGAGCTGCATGCCATAATGCGCCTTTGCAGCCTGCAGTCGACTGCCAAAGGATCATCGCATGAGCAAAGCCAAGCCATCCGCCGAACTGGGCCTGGGCACCCGCGCCATCCACGCCGGACAGTCCCCGGACCCGTCCACCGGCGCCATCATGACGCCCATCTACGCCACCTCGACCTACGTGCAGGAGAGCCCCGGCAAGCA
>NZ_JAQIBU010000160.1 GCF_027858935.1 Oleiagrimonas sp.
ATGAGTTCACCGATCGGAAGCGACATACTTGTCTGGTGGATATGAGTCCCTGGCTCCAGATGCGCGGCAAGCTCGCGCAACCACACGCCGAACTTGGCAATGACAAATCCTAGCGTCATGACGGAAATGCTCGTTCGCACCCACGCCAGGAACGTGCGTTCCGCTGCCAGGAATTCGGACGCCAGGTCTTTCTCAGGTATTTTCGCGATCATGTTGGATCTCCAGTCGAATTGCGGTCGCTGGACGCATCCGGCTGGGTGCTGGCGACTTGCCGCCGCCTATCGCATTTCCTCTTCGCCATCCCTGACCTGCGCCCCATCATGGGCCCAGGACTTTTCCAGTCGAGTCCGTTGGTGAATCCAGCTTCTTCGTTGACGTTTGCCCGGTCTGGCTTGTCTTGCCGATACTGCATCGCAAACTCCAGGGGCTTCAGCTTGCCCAGGGCGCTGTGGGGCCAAGCTGAGGAGGAGTGTGATGCGGCAAACAGCACATAGCTCAGCGCCTCCTCAATCGGGCGTCGGCTGAGTTTTTGGCCGAGGGTTGAAGTCGGCGGGAATGTCATTCGGTATTCCCAGTTGGTAATCCACGGGCACGATTCCGATTTGCTTGCAGCCGAAGTGCCCGGACAATTTCGAAGGCTGCGTGTCGACCAACTTCCAGGGAATCATGGCGTAGGAAGGGGGCAGCGGGGCAGCCTTGCCGGCGAGCCTGGCCGGATCAAATGCTCCGGTGAGATCGGTGACCCCAGGCGTCAACGCATCTTCGGGACCGAGGCCCTTCTGACCATACCTCTTCTCGCCGAGCTTGCGTGCTTTGAGCTCGTCGGGAAGCCTGGCCAGCGGAGTAAGGCCCATCACCTCGTCAACGAACTTCACCACCGAAGCGTGGCTGCCATGGCTATGGTCGATGTAGTGCACGCGTGCATAGGGTGAAATAAGGATCAGCGGCACACGTGGTCCGTCGGAAATCGGCACCGCGCTGGCGGCACCGGACAGGTTGGGCTGCTGGATGCGCACTGTCGGTGGCACATGATCGTAGTCGCCTTCCGAATCGTCCCAGGCGATGATGATGACACTCTGATCCCAGTAGCGGCTGTTCACAATCGTGTTTACGGAGCGTGCAACCAGCGCTTCGGAAATCATCGAATCCGAATAACCCGGGTGGTCATCGTCGCCCAGAAATATCGCACCGCCGTTGGGGTCGACCGGTTTGAGTCCGGCAATGTTCCTGTAGCCACCCTTCACGTAAAACACGCCGCCGGATGCAGGCAGAGCGCCATGTGCGACGTCGTGAAAGAAGTCGCCGAGACCGCGCAGATTCTTCCGCATCTTCGGGTTGTTCGATACATAGCCGAAATATTGCGGCCCGTTGTGATGCGTGATGTAGGAAGCATGCAGGCCCTCGGCGTCTGTGGGGTCCGCGCCGCCCGACGGTTCCTGGTCGTAGCCTTCTTCATACCAACGCCAGGCAACCGGTGCGAGGCCGCTGGCTGTTATTGCCTTGATGTCGTCGCGCACGTCGTCCAGATCGTAGCCTGGCATTTCGTCTTCCTTGGCAATCCTGCCTAGACTCCCTCGCGCCAGCGTGAGTGGAAGCGATGCATAGGTCTGGTTGTACTGCACCGCGGAGTGGTGGTACCTGGTGAAGTCGTAGGGATTGACGGGCACATGCTTGTGCTGGTCGAAAGGCGAACCCCAATAAGGATCGGCGTCATTGACGACCGGCTCGCCGGGACCATTGCCACCGTCGCCCGAATAGCCCTGCTCGGGATGTTCAACCCACTGCGTAACGCCCGTCTGCGCGGCGATGATATCGAGGTTACCCGGCGTGGACGGTCCGGTGATCAGCTGAAATATATTGTCCATCAGGACGAAGCGATCGGCGTAGCGCCAGAGGAACGGAACTGTGTCGCAATCCTCGTACGCCATCGTGAGTTCGCCGAACTGCTTGGCCTTCAGGGTCGGGAAACCATCGCCAGAGTACTTGCGCTCCTCGGACAAGGCATACCGATCCATGCGCGCGGTACCGTCAAGCACATGCATCTTCGAGGCGATGATCGCGTGCGAGTGATCGACGTCGTCGGTGTCGGCCGCGAACTGTGCCGGTCCGATCCGGAATGGATGAATGGTGGTTGCCGAGGCGTCCACATTCAGCAGCGGTTGATAGAATCCGGGGGTCTGCTTCGGCGGCTGGCTGAACAGACCGTTCGCGCCCGGAAAGGTGCCGAAGTAGGAATCGAAACTGCGATTTTCCTGGTACAGCACGAACACGTACTTGATGTGCTTTCGCAGGAGCGTCAGCAGTTGTGCATGCGAGAGGTGCGGCTCGTTCGCGGCCGATATCTCGTAGGGTTGCACATCGGGTCCTGGCGAGGTATCGATTTTCGGGTTCTGGCCCGCCGATGCCTGCAGGCTCAGTATGGCGATCGAAAAAAACGCAGCACAGATGCAGTAAAAGCTCTTCGATTGCACGAAACCCACCCTCCCTTCTGCGGGCACGATTCCCGCCAGGTGTTCAAGATTACCTGTTTAGATGACGCGATCATGACGCATTGCTGGTCCGGAGGTCTGCTCATGGGCAGCTTTTTCATTATTCGGGGCGCTATTTCTTGTTCACCACGGTCTACGGGGACAGCCGGAGCCTCCATTGCACCGCCAGCCGGACGCTTAATCCATTGGATCGATGCATGGCTGGCGCTGGTGACCCGCCTGGAGAGTGTCCGCCAACCCAGGGACCCATGGCGCCAGGCTGCGAGAAATACTGCCGTCGCGTCGAGCCTGCTTGAAACCGACACCCCCAATCATAGGCCCAGGACTTTTCCAGTCGAGTCCGTTTGTGATTCCCGGGCCAACGTCGGGGATGCACGTGACGCATCTGAAGTTGTTGGCCTGACAACTCCTCCAAGCCGACGCGACGCTTCCCCCGGGCGAGGGACGTGGTCAGGTTCGGACATCACGATGTCTGCTTTGGGTCGAGCAGCGAGGATCATCTGAGCATCGACTCGCGCTGCGATTCACTTTACCGTGCGACAATGAAACGTGACCCGATTTCACCGGGCCTTGTCCCACACTTTCTCGCCAAGGCCACCATGACGTCTGAAACTTCGAAGCCACCTGCAAATCACCGCCGGAGGAAAGCGGGGCTGCTGCAAATCAAACACTGGATATTCGCACTTTACGACCGGGCGATCGATTTCATCGTCATTGGCTTGGTGTTTGTGATGCTTGTGTTGCTCCTGCTGTCCTTCTT
>NZ_JAQIBU010000328.1 GCF_027858935.1 Oleiagrimonas sp.
ACCGCGATCTACGGCCTGTACACCGCCGCCGTGTACCTCACCTCGCTGCCCGGAGGCTGGATCGCGGACCGCCTGATCGGACAGCAGCGCTCGATCTGGTACGGCGGCCTGATCATCGCCGCAGGCCACTTCACCCTGGCCATTCCCAGCCACCGCACCTTTTTCCTGGGTCTGGTGTTGATCGTGGTGGGCACGGGCCTGCTCAAGCCCAACACCAGCGCCCTGGTCGGCGACCTGTATCCGGAAGGTGGCGCGCGGCGCGACGCCGGATTCTCGCTCTACTACATGGGCATCAACGTGGGCGGCTTTTTTGGTCCGCTTGTATGCGGCTGGTTGGGTCAGGAAGTGAATTGGCACTACGGCTTCGCCGCCGCGGGCGTGGGCATGGTATTCGGCCTGATCCAGTACCGCTTCACCCAGCGCTTCCTGGGTGCATCCGGCACCAAGGCCATGCCGGCCTACGAGGCTCCGGCGCTCCAGAACCGTTTCATGAAGCGCTCGTGGACGGCCTTGTGGGTGACTGCGGCTCTGATCGTGTTGGTAGTGGGTTTGGGGTATTCCGGCATCGTGACCTATGCCCCGGTGCCATTGGCGCTGTGGTCGGGCACGTTGATCCTGGCGATGGGCCTGGGCTTCCTGCTGTGGCTGTTCCTGTTCGGGGGTCTTAGCGCGGTCGAGCGCAAGCGATTGCTCGCGCTGACCATCCTGTTCCTGGTGCAGTCGCTGTTCTGGGCCGGCTACGAACAGGCCGGCTCCAATTTCAACCTGTTCGCACAGCGCTACACCGACCTGCATGTATTCGGTTTCGGCTTTCCCGCGTCCTGGTTCCAGAGCGAGAACTCACTGCTGATTCTGCTGCTGGCGCCCTTCTTCGCCTGGTTCTGGGTGTGGCTGGGTCGGCGCAAACTGGATCCGTCCACGCCGATGAAATTCGCGCTGGGCATGGTTTTCATCGGTCTCGGCTTCCTGGTCATGATGGGCGCGGCCTGGGTGGTGGTCTCAGGACACAAGGTGTTGCCGACCTGGCTGGGCTTGACCTACCTGCTGCACACCGTCGGCGAACTGTGCCTGAGCCCGGTGGGTCTGTCTGCCACCACCAAGCTCTCTCCCCGACGCTACAGCAGCCGACTGATGGGCACCTGGTTCCTGTTCACTGCGTTGGGCGAGATCATGGCCGGCCTGATCGCCGGGCGTTTCAGCGCTCACGACGTGGGCGACATGCCACACATCTACGCCACCATCGCTGGCGTGTCGATCGGCGTGGGCGTGCTGCTGGCGCTGTTCAGCCCCATCATCAAGCGGCGCCTGATCGGACACGACATCAACATCACGCCCGAGCCCTGAACCGGAAGTTCACAGGAAGGCGGTATAGGCATCCAGCGACAAGCGCTGGATGTCCGGCACCCGGCAACCTTCGGCCGGGTGTCCGACCACCAGCAGCAGGTAGGGCATCTCGTTGCGCGGACGGCCGAGGATCTGGTTGAGGAAACCCATCGGGCTCGGGGTGTGCGTCAGCGTGGCCAGCCCCGCCCGGTGCAACGCCGTGATCAGCATACCGCTGGCGATGCCGACCGATTCGTGCGGGTAATAGCGTTTGTGCTTGCGGCCTTCGGCATCCAGGGCGAAGCGTTCGTAGAACACCGCGATCAACCACGGCGCCACCTCCAGGAACGGTTTATCGGCATCGGTCCCGAGCGGTGCCAGCGCGTCCAGCCATGCGTCCGGGGCCCGGTGTTCGTAGAACGCGCGTTCCTCGGCCTCGGCAGCCTCGCGGATACGCCGCTTGATCGCCGGATCGGCGATGGCGACGAAGCGCCATGGTTGCTGGTGCGCGCCGCTGGGCGCGGTGCCGGCGGCGCGCAGGCAGGGCTCGATCACCGCACGCGGCACCGGTGTGGGCGCGAAGTCGCGCACGCTGCGGCGTCGCGCCATCTCGTCGGCCAGCGCGGTCGCGCGCCGAACGCGCTGCTCGTCGCTCAGCGCTTCGCGTTCGGGCAAGGGGATCGTGGCGTGAGCGGTCATGGCGATTACGGCTTGTGCGGAGTGGCCCGATGGTACCGCCCCACCCCGCGACACGCACGGCATGTCCCGACAAACCATCGCCGGGGTCAGAAGATTTCGGCGACGCAGCAGCGCAGACTGCCGCCGGCCTTCTCGATCTCGTCCAGCTCCACTTCGCCAACGGCAAAGCCCCAGCGTTCCAGGTCCGCGCGCTGCGCCGGTGTCAGGCTGGCCGCACCGGTGGCGCTCATCCATACACGGTGCTCGCCCAGGGTGATGGCATTGCCCGCGTAGGCGCGCTTCTGTTCCGGGGTCAGCCAAATCACGCGATGGTCGAATGCCTCGGCAATGGCACGCGGCACCTCTGGATCGCGGAATCCGTCCGCCGCCAGCATCACGGCACGCCCAGCCAGCACGCTCATCAGCACGTTGCTGTGATACTCGCCCTCGGCAAGCTCGAAACACAGCGTCAGATCCAGGCCGAACGCCTGGTGCATGGCCGCTGCACCCGCTGCGTCGCAGCGTTCGCTCAGGCCGCAGTACCCGACATTGCGCGCGCGATCGATGACCAATGACCCGGTCAGCTCGGCGACCAGCTCCTCGCAGCCGGACAGGTCCACCTCGTCGTATCCCAGCACGTCCCCGAAGAAGGTCCGGATGTCCGGGCGCTCGGCCTCCGCACGCCGCACCGCATGGCGCATGCGTCCGATGACCAGGGTGTTGCGCGCCGTGGCGAAGACATTGTTCGGGAACACCGCATCGGGCGTGCGTGGATCACCCGGAAAGGTGATCACCGCACAATCCTGGCGCAAGGCCCCGGCCAGCGCCGCATGCTGCTGCAGCGCACGCAATGGATCGGCGGACTGCTCCATGCGCATGTAGGCATTGTCCCGGGCCGACTCGTCGGCAAGCGCGAAGCCCGAGGGCGACAGCAGGAACGCCGCCCGTGCCGTGGCCGGCCCGGTGGAGGCATCGAGTGCCGCCATCGCTTCGAGGAATTGCGCCGGATCGTTTACAAGCATGGATCTATCCTGGGTCGGGTGTCGGCATGATAGGCCGACTGCGCTCCTGCTGCACGGCCGGCGGTCGCGCCCCGAACACAACAGGGCTTGCCTGCATATCGCAGCAATGCATATATTCGTAATGGTCGTATCAGGAATGATTCGACGACATTGGGGAGGGAGATTGGTCACACGCTCGGCCCGCTATTCAACGCAAACGCATCGGGAAAATGCAAAAAGGTGGAAAACCATTGAACTGGTATCTTGAAGTCCTGAAGAAATACGCCGTGTTCCAGGGCCGTGCGCGCCGCAAGGAATACTGGATGTTCCAGTTGATCAACTTCATCATCCTCATCGTGTTGAGGATCATCGGAGGCGTGCTGGAGATGCACACCTATGGAGACGACATGAATGCGCTCATGGCGATCTACAGCCTGGCCGTGCTGCTCCCGAACATCGGCGTGCAGGTGCGAAGGCTGCATGACACCGGACGCACCGGCTGGTAGATCCTGATTGGCCTGATTCCCTTGATCGGCTTCATAGTGCTGCTGGTCTTTGACGTACTCGACAGCGAGCCCGACAATCAGTACGGCCCGAATCCGAAAAAGATCGAGGCCTGACAACG